>JAHEMX010000517.1 GCA_024643445.1 Desulfobulbaceae bacterium
TTGAAACCGGGACAGGTGCTTAAGCTGGTCATCTTTCCTCAGGCGCTTCGCGTCATTGTACCGCCGTTGACCAGCCAGCTGTTGAACCTGACGAAGAACAGTTCCCTTGCGGTTGCCATCGGCTATCCTGATTTTGTGCAGGTCGCCGGAACCACTATCAATCAGACCGGACAGGCGGTCGAGGGGGTGGCGTTGATGATGCTGGTCTACCTGAGTATCAGTCTTTTTACCTCCGGTTTTATGAACTGGTACAATAAAAAGATCGCCATCGTCGAGCGGTAATGAGACCATGAGTGCAACAACATCTATCAAGGAAATCAAGCCGCCGGCAACCAATGTCGGAGTCATCGGCTGGCTCAGACAGCATCTGTTCAATGGCGTTTTCAGCTCCATTGCCACACTCCTGATTTTTGCTTTTCTGATCAAGGTCGTGCCGCAGTTTATCCAATGGGCCTTCATCGACAGCGTCTGGTACACGTCGGGCCAGGAATGCCACGCGGCCGAAGGCGCCTGCTGGTCGGTCATCACCCGGAATATCCGTTTCAATATCTTCGGCTACTATCCCTATCATGAACAGTGGCGGCCACTTGTCGCCATGATCCTGCTCATCGGTATGCTGGTCTACAGCCGGGACTGGAATCGCTGGAACAGGAAACTGGGTTACGCCTGGTTCATTGGGCTCTTCGTCATGGGACTTCTGATGAAAGGCGGGCTCTTCGGCCTGATTGCCGTGGAGAGTACGAAGTGGAGCGGACTTCCGCTGACCCTGCTGCTCTCTTTTTTCGGTATCCTGGCTTCATACCCGCTGGGTGTTGTTCTTGCCCTGGGCCGCCAGTCCACCATGCCGGTCATCAAATCGCTCAGTGTCGTCTATATAGAGATGATACGAGGGGTGCCGCTGATCACGATGCTGTTCATGTCCTCGGTGATGTTCCCGCTTTTTCTGCCCGAGGGAGTGACCATCGACAAGGTTTTGCGTGCCCAGGCCGCCATCATCCTCTTTACCGCTGCCTATATCGCCGAAGTTGTACGCGGCGGGCTGCAGGCCATGGACAGGGGACAGTATGAAGCCGCAGAATCGCTCGGGCTGAATTATTTCCAGATGATGCGTCTTATCATCCTGCCCCAGGCCCTGAAAATCGTCATTCCGCCGACAGTGGGGATCCTGATATCGGCCTTCAAGGATACCTCGCTCGTGGTTATCATCGCCCTGTACGATATCCTCAACACTACCAAGTCGATCCTGACGGAACCGGAATGGACCGGTTTCAGCACCGAGGCATATATCTTTATCGCCATGGTCTATTACCTTTGCTGTTTCTCCATGTCCCAGTACAGCCGTCGCATAGAAAAGCAGCTTGAATACAAGAATACGTCCCCACAAAGCAATTCCTGAACCAGGGAGAAGAGAGTTCGCATGAATACAGAACAGGCCAGCAAAAAAGCTCCGGTGGTCGGTGATAAACCGATTATTGAAATCATCGAAATGCACAAATGGTATGACGATTTCCATGTCCTCAAGAATATTAACCTGAAGGTTCAACCCCAGGAGAAGATTGTCGTCTGCGGGCCTTCAGGCTCCGGTAAATCAACGATGATTCGCTGCATCAACCGGCTGGAAGAGCACCAGCGCGGAAAAATCATTGTCAACGGCACCGAGCTGACCCGTGATCTGAAAAATATCGAACGGGTGCGTACCGAGGTCGGCATGGTCTTTCAGCATTTCAACCTGTTTCCTCATCTGACAGTTCTTGAAAACCTGACCGTCGGGCCGATCTGGGTCAGAAAGACACCGAAAAAAAAGGCCGAAGAACTGGCCATGCATTATCTGGAAATTGTCCGCATTCCCGAGCAGGCCAACAAGTATCCCGGCCAGATATCCGGTGGTCAGCAGCAGCGTGTGGCGATTGCACGCAGCCTCTGCATGGAGCCGAAGATCATGCTCTTTGATGAGCCGACCTCGGCCCTTGATCCGGAGATGATCAAAGAAGTACTCGACGTCATGGTCGATCTTGCCCGGGAGGGGATGACGATGATTGTTGTCACCCATGAGATGAGTTTTGCCAAGACCGTTGCCGACCGGGTTATCTTCATGGATTTCGGAGAGATTGTTGAAGAGAATGACCCCTACGAATTCTTTGACCACCCCCAGCACGAAAGAACCCAGCTCTTCCTCAGCCAGATTCTCTGACCGGGGCTTCTAGCAGCCGCACTCGGCGGCAGGATTAACAGTATCCCCTGCCCCAGTGGCGCCCGTTGCTGACGGCCGGCCCAGGTAAAAAGGATCCTGGGAGTCTGGTCGGGTATGATAGGGCCGGCAGAGGACCTGGTACGTTCTCAAAACGGGCCCTGCAGCCATTTAGGGGGCAATGGCCCGGGCACGTCCCTGTACCTTTCCACCATCCGCCCCATCTTGTTGACACCGGCCTCTTTCCTAATTAATTTCTTAGACCTATTAAGGTGCTGAAGAAGTTTGATTATTCATTTTTTTGGCATGCTTAAAAAGCGATTTCATCTCATCTATCACTCTTTCGCAAATGAAAAAAGCCATGAATAAAAGTCAGAATAGGCTGGAAAGCCAGGCCACTCAAGAGGCTCCTTACTGCCCCGTCTACGACAAAAAACCACGACCTCCTCAATACGCGTTTCCTGCCGGTGCATGCGACGCGCATGCCCACATTTGCGGTCCCGAGGCAAATTTCAAATACGACCCAGCACGTATCTATACGCCGCACGACTCCCTGCTGCCCGAGTTCGAGCATATGCTTAAGACGTTGGGTGTCGAGCGCATGGTTTTGGTTCAACCGAGCATCTACGGTATTGACAATCAGGTAATGCTGAAGGCGATGGGGGAGACGTCGATTCCGGTACGTGGCGTTGCTGTCCTGCCAACGAATACCTCCGACGAGGAACTCGAAACGTTCCACGCCCGCGGCGTCCGGGGCGTCCGTTTCAATGTAGTCGATTTAAAGAATCCGACCGGAGAACTGCATCTCGGCGAGATCAGGGCCTTTGCCGAACGGGTCAAGCCAAGGGGGTGGCACGTTGAGTTATTGCTCCGGA
>JAHEMX010000066.1 GCA_024643445.1 Desulfobulbaceae bacterium
TGATGACTGAAACCGGTCGGTCCGACGAGACAACGACGATGACCGTATGCGGATTCTGTGCGGTAAATCGCAGGGCGGAGTTATATCGTGCACCGCGGGAACGATCCTCCAGGGTAATCGCAGGACCGTCAAGCAGGCAGGCAAAACGGTGAAGCTGGCGGTCGGAACCGATTTGCAGCGCGCCGTCGACCCGTGCAAGATCACAGGCAAGATCGAGAAGGTTTGATCGTTCAAGGTCGAGTCGGTTTTCGAGATTCTGACCGGCAATCTGGGTAATCGGCTGGTTCAGATCAACAACGATGGTGCAGCCGAAATGTTCTGTCTCGGCATAGTGAACGATGGAGGAAACGATATGATAGAGGCTGCTTCGCTCTGAACTGTCGAGATCGTAATCGAGCAGCGCTTCTTCAATCTGGAACAGCTTTGCCTGGTGGGTTGCCGAAGAGTAGGCCCCGTCAGCGAAACTGCAGGTACTCTGGTCATTGACCCGCAGAAAACCAAAAAGCCCCCGAAAGTCGGCGCTTATATTAAACGGTTCGATGCGGCCCCGTGCTATGCCAAGAATATGTCTTCCGTCTGATACAAGATGATTCCTGAATTTCTGGACAGCCTGCAATAATTTCCGAACATGCTTGTGATTGGTCAGGGGTGGTTGTTCGTGGTGGTGAAAACGGGCGAGAAAATCAAGCGCGTCAACATGGCATGATTCGATGAAGATGAGTTCACCGTTCGGAGATTTCCTTTCCTCCCTTGTTTTAGAAATGGCAAGGATGGCGTTAAGGATGGCATAGATATCGAGCTGCGACTGTGGTTTGGAAAACAGCTCGAGCTCTCGCTTGATATGATCATTGACCGCATGGGTGGCGTATTCACGCAGAAACCGGCCTGATATGCCGGAATACAGATCCTTTTTATTTGCTATATCGTGGGAGAAACGCAGGGTCGCATGTTCGAGCCAGCGTTCGGTTGGTCCGGTAGAGAGGATTTCAGGATGATGATCGGTGAACCACATCTGGTACATCACCGGCCCGGACTGTCCGCCAAATGAAATGATGCCATCGATGTCGATGTCGGTGATTTTTTCAATCTGGTTATATGGCTTGTCCTGAAAGTGCTGCATGACTGGAATGGCGGTCCGGTCCCGGTCGAAAAAAGTCGATAGAATCTTGCTTTCATGACCGCGCAGCAGGTTAAGCGGATCACAGATGAAAAACTCTTCCTGGATATTTAAACGGAAAATGACGGCAACCCTGCTGGGGCCCGAATATTGTGTCAGGCCGTCTTTTACCCCCGCCAGTATCTCCCTGACAACCTGATTGATGAAAATCTTTTCTTTTCCTGTAGTCATCAGTGGATACGAGGTAAAGGATAAGCTAAGTACGGGCCTATGGTATGTTAGACAATTCTTGGGATTTGGTGAAGTGTTTTTTTCGGCCGTTGCCGGTATTGCGACAATTGGGGCCGGAGTAGACGACTGATAACGGCGTCCGGAGGTGATCCAACAGGCCGCCGCTGGGTGCTGGAGAAGAAAGAAACAATTGAATGCTGGCGAGGCCGGCGCAGTTTTCTACCAGTCAAACCTGGCGGCATTGTCCAGCGGGTCAACCTTGACAGCGCGCACCGATACCCTGGATCCCGGTTCGGGCGGCGGTACTCGGTTTGCCGGAAGATCGATATCCATGAGAATATCGGTAAGAAGCAGGTTGACTCGCTTCGGTTTACTCTCGATGACAATCGCCTCAAGTGGTGTGTTTTTCCGTTCCTCTAGGTACTTTAACAGCCAGTATCGATGTCTTTGCTGTTTTACGTTGTTTGCCGTAGCCAGTGTTCTGGAAATAACAGAGGTGAAATCCTTGCACATTTCCTCGGTGAAACAGTGAGAGCGCCGGCGCACGAGATTATTGATCTGGTGCTGCATGACCAGGTCGAGCAATCGCCTGATAGGCGAGGTGACCGTGGTGTAATAGCTGACGCCCAGACCGCTGTGTGGTTTGGCTTCGGTGAGAAGTTCACTCCGCGGCAGATTTTTGCGCTGCAGGGTATTGAGGAAAAGATCGTCATCTTCGCCGTGTACCACCCGTCTGGTTATTTTTGCCTGTGATCTGAAAAGCCCGGGAGACATGCGGTCAGAAACATACCGGGCCGCTTCGGTATTGGTCAAAATCATCATTTCTGAAATGATGGTCCTGGCCGGGGTATCGGTCCGGCCAAGTGAGACATGGGGGGTACCGTTACCGTCAATGTGAATGTTTACGTCGGGAAAGGGCAGCAATAGTGCGCCGGCATCAATCCTTTTTTGCCTGAGCTTTTGTCGCAGCATATTGAGGATGATAAGATCAGGATCCGAGGGGATCATCCGGTCGGCGTCCTCGTATGTCAGCCGCCTCGCGACGCGGATGATTGATGGAAATATCCGTACCTTCAAGACCTCGGCTTCTGGAGAAAGCACAATCATATGGCTCAAGGTCGCTCTGATTTCACCCTGAATGAGACTGCACACGCCCTGCGAAAGATGACGCGGCAGCATCGGTACCTGGCCTTCCGGAAAATACAGAGAGGTTCCCCTGTCCATAGCCTCCTGAAACAGCGAGTCGCCGGGTCTGACATAATGAGCTACATCAGAAATATGGATACCAACCAGATAATTGTTATCCTGTCTTTCGACGGTCAGGGCATCATCAAAATCAAGCGTCGTCGCACCGTCTATCGTCAGGGGAGCGAGGTGCGTCAGGTCTACACGGGCCGGATCTTCGAATAGCGTGTCATTGCCGTACTGGAGAATTGCCTCGGCGCGCTGCCTGGCCCTGGTACTGAATGCGGTGGGCAGTTTCTGGCGAAGAAGCGGTATGTTGATATTGTTTTTCCAGATACCGTTTTTTACGAAGAGATGGTAGATGTCATGCGGTTTGGTAAAGCCGGATTCCTTCAGGATTTGTCGGGCCGTATCTGCCTGCTCTGACTCGGTTCCATAGAGATAATAATCCTGCAGCATCGAAACAAGTGGTTCTTCGCCTGGCGAGGGTGCGGTCGCGTCGTTGCGGCCTGCGGAAATTCTTTTTAAAAAAGAAACGCCGTTATCGACGAGCTGCAGTTTTTCCGCTTCCTTTTCCAGCTGCAGCTTCAGTTGTTCAACTTTCTCAGGTGAGTGGACCTTGATCTTTCCTTCCCGATATTTAAAGAATAGTTTGTCTTTAAATACGGAGCGCAGGAAGGCTGAAACAATGTCATCATCGGCGGTGCAGCCGAAGGTCAGTTCGGCAAGAAAGTCGGGCTCGAAGGTGTCAGTCCTCTCGTCACAGGCTAACTCCCAGAGCATTTCGAGGTCGACACGTTCCATCAGGGTGTGACGCTTGTCCGTGGTATCCTTGAGGAGCTTTACCAGGGTATCACGATCCGGTTCAGTGTTGTGGTTTGATTCTGAACAGTGGACAATCCTCGATACCGGCAGATTGATTTCCCTGCCGTTCTGATTGAGCAGACGAACACGTTTTGGCTGGCTATCGGTAACGAGACCGCAAATGAACTTGCCGTTGTCGAGGTACTCGATGAGCTTTCCTGAATTGATACTGAAAAAAACCATAGAACTGAGTTGTTTACGTTTCCTGCAAAAGGCCGAGAAAAAAATTAGTAAGAATCAATATCCCCCTCTTGTGCGGCTTGTTTTGGGGAATTGACCTGTTTTTTCACTTAAACTGTTAAATATAGTGTATTTTAGTCTTTTCACCACTCTATAATCTCACAAAAAAGATAAAATATTTTAAATATGGCGCAAGAAATGGATTTTTCGCAAGACGAATCAGTGATTTCTGGAATGGTTGCCTTGGTCGGACCGCCGAATGCCGGAAAATCGACATTGCTCAACACCCTGCTGAAACAGAAAATTTCGATAGTCACACCGAAACCTCAAACGACGAGAAACCGGATTGCCGGGGTGTTAAACGAAGCTGACTATCAGATTGTTTTTCTCGATACGCCGGGATTGCATCGATCGGGTTCACTGCTGAACCGAGAACTCGTCAGAATTGCCATGGCAAGTTTGAAGGATGTCGATGCGGTCGTCTTTCTGCTCGATGTCTCCACCTCCTTGCCTGCAACGAAACAAGCCCAAAAGCGTGAAGAATACCTGGATTATTTTAAAGAAATAAACTGTCCGGCCCTGCTGCTGCTGAACAAGATAGACCTTGTCGACAGGACCAAGGTCCTGTCGCTGATTGCCAGCTATTCAGAGCTTTACCCTTTTAAAGCGATAATACCGATTTCAGCGAAAAAAGGCGATGGTACCCAACGGCTTGTCGGTGAATTGCTCACTTTACTGCCGAAGGGCCATCGTTATTATCCTGAGGACGTGCCGACTGACGCGAGCGAGCGGTTTCTTGCTGCCGAGATTGTCAGGGAAAAAGTCTTTCTGTTGACGGGGCAGGAAATACCCTATTCTTCTGCCGTGATGATTGATTCCTTCAAAGAGGAAGCGCATCGGGTTACCATTCATGCGACCATCTACCTTGAGCGGGCTTCTCAAAAAGGAATTGTTATTGGAAAGGGTGGCAGCAAGCTAAAAGCGATAGGTATTGCCGCCCGGCATGACATTGAGGAACTGGTGGACAAGAAGGTTGTTCTTAAGCTGTGGGTGAAAATACGCAAAAACTGGTCGAGTGACGCATCCTTCCTGAAGGAGCTCGGCTTCTAGCCGTACGTTGGAGACCTTTTCCGCAACGGTGCTCAGGTTTTATTCCCGGATGAGCCCGGAGTGCGCAACGTTATTTTTTCAACAACCTTCCGGTAATACTGATCATCATCACTTATCGATGAGGGGCGGGATCGCTGGGCGTCCAGCTTCATCAGCAACAGGTTCAACTTCTTGATCTGCTTGACACGCAGGTGTTCATCTTCGGTCTTGGCTATCAGGTCTTCGAGTTTCTGTACTTCTTTTCTTGTCTCGACTTCGGGGGGGAGATAACCGCTGTTTTTGAGAATTTTGTAGGCCATTCGGAGATCCTCGGGGACAAAGCCGTCCTCTTTCTCGAGAGGTAGCGGCCTGTTCTTCCAGCTCTCCGTGTTCAAGCTCCCGTTTTGGATCGCCTCGGCAATGCGCCGCTCGGCAATGATGTACAGCGCCTGGTTCAATGCTCTCTTCCGGCGCTATGGTCTCTGGATTTCACTTTTACTTGGTTCTCTCTGTTTTTGATTCATCTCTAAAAGAGGCATACAGCGCGAGACTCTTCACGATATCGAAGGCCGACTGCAGCTGATTGTCATCTTGCAGACGGGAAAGGGCATCTCCGGTCATGGGATCGCTGCTTTTCTCCAGATTTGCTTCAGCATTGGAAAAATGATTCTCCAGATCTTTCTCCCGAACCTGCTGGGTTCTCTCCTCTTTCTGATCCTCTGATCCAGGCTCGATAGCCTTGATGATGACATCAGGCGTGATTCCCGTCTCCTGGATGGAGCGGCCGCTGGGGGTATAGTAGCGGGCTGTTGTCATTTTCAGGGCGGCTCCGTCGGCTAGCGGAATGATAGTCTGCACAGATCCCTTGCCAAATGTCTGTGTTCCGGCTACCACCGCCCGGCGATGATCCTGCAGGGCCCCGGCTACAATTTCAGAGGCGCTTGCCGATCCCTCGTTGACCAGCACCACCAGGGGATAGTTGCCCTGGGTGGTATTTGCATTGGCACTAAAGCTCATGTCCTGATCGCTTTTCCTGCCCCGGGTGGAGACAATCACCCCCTCATCAAGAAACAGGTCGGAAATGTTCACCGCCTGATCAAGCAATCCGCCCGGATTGTTCCTGAGATCCAGAATGAGGCCTTGAAGGGAACCTTTTTCCTGGAGGATTTTGAGTTTATCCTTTACTTCATTTGTGGTGTTTCTCTGGAAATTGGAAATTCTGATATAGCCGAAACCAGGTTTGATGGTGAATGACTTGACGGAGTAAACCGGGATATTTTCCCGGACGAGGGTATATTCCCTGAGGGCTTCAGCGCCATCCCGGTAGATGGATATGGTCACCTCAGAGCCTTTGGCGCCGCGGAGCATTTTCACTGCTTCAAAGAGTGTTTTTCCTTTCGTTAACTGACCGTCGATCTTGATAATTTTATCCTGCGCCTTAATGCCGGCTTTCTGGGCAGGCGTATCCTCGATAGGTGATATAACCGTAATCACGCCGTCACGAATGGTGATCTCGATGCCGATGCCGGTAAAGGATCCGCTGGTATCGTCCTGAAATTCACGATAACTTTCAGGTTTCAGGTAGGATGAGTGAGGATCAAGAGAGAGTAGCAAGCCGTCGATGGCGCCCTCAATTGCCTGTCTTGTCTGCAGTTCTTCGACATAGTTTTCCTGCAGGATGCTCAGTACGTTGGCAAACGTTTCAAGGTAGTGGTAGATGTCTTCCTGCTGTTTCGGTTCCTCAGAGCCAGAGACGCTGCCCGGCAGCAAAAAAAGAAAGAGAATCAGGGTCTGTATCGGAGGAACAACTTTTTTTACAATTGCTGGTATCATGCGCTGTATATTATGACCTGGTATTTTTTAATGCATCATCAGGGTGTTGCCTGAGCCGCTGATTTTCCCGGCAGGACGAGCTTGGATGTGTCGAGCCAGAGAAGCGGGTCAAGATTCTCCGAGCCATGCCGTATCTCGAAATAGAGCCCTTCACTCATCAGGGTAGCAGTGTCTCCCATGAGTCCTATCTCTGAGAGTTCATCAATCTTGTCACCTTTCTTAACAAGAAGACGTTCGATCCGTGAACTAACAGAATAATACTGATAACCATGATTAACAATAATGGTATTCCCGTATCCCCTGAGATATCCGGAGTACATCACCTCGCCCTCATGAATAGCTCTGACGATAGTGCCGGAGGGCGCCGCGATAGCGATTCCTCGTGAAACTGAAGTGATGCCGAGGCGGTTGGTTGTCTGCTCCTCAAATCGTGAAATAACCTCTCCATTCACCGGGGGAGGCATGGCGCCCTTGTTCCTGAGAAAACTCTGGTCGATAAGATCTTCTTTTTTTTCAAGGACCTGAATGTTAGATGCCAGTGAGGTGGCGGCCTGTTCCATCTCCAGTATCGCCTGCTCGTGGAGCTTGGTCTCGGTGCGTATTCTTGCCAGAAGAATCTCTTTTTCCTGTTTTATCAGATCAAGTTTCTCTTTTTCAGTGATATTCTGGTCGATAAATTCTTTGAGCAACCCCTGTTCCAGTTCAAAAGACTGAATTGAACGCTCGAGTTCTCCGATGGTATGACGGTAGGTATCTATCACCTGTCGATCATATTTAATCAGGGTCTGGAAAGAGTCGTTTATTTGCAGGAGTTCAGGCAGGGTCTTGGTAGAGAAAGCCACATTCATAAAACCGATATTACCGGTCTTGTAATAGGCCTGGATTCTTTTCTGCAAATGCCCCTGAACGGTCTCCTTTTCATGGCGTGAACGAGCCAGTTCACGACCTTTTACCGCGATCAGTTCCTGCTGGGCCCGCATGCGGTCTTCGAGAACGTCGAGCTTCTCTTTTTGTTCAAGAAGCCTGCTGTCTATATCCTGGAGTTCAGCCAGCAGGTTCCGCTCCTGCTGCCGGTTCTGCTTGACCTGTTCCTGCTGTCTCTGGATACCTTGCTGCAGGCGACGAATATTGATCCGGTATTTCTTGATGCCCTGTGATATCTCGCTCTTTTTCGTTTCTCGTTCACTGATTGTTTCGCTGAAAGCGGTGACGCTCAGGAACATCGAGAATGCGAGGATAAGCCAGGCGATAGCGATCTTTCTGCTGAACGGAGGCTGGAGGAGGGGTGGTTTATACATCGGTCCGTGAACAGTTCACATGCGAAGGAATTTCTGCATGGAAGAATAACTCCCGACGGCACAGAGTACGATGGAAATGACAAGAATAGTAAAGATGGTCTGCGGCTGGAAAAATGAGAATTCAAACAAGCTCAGGATTCCAGGTCCTGAAAATTTAATTTTTATCCATTGGAAAAGACTGAAAAGTGAGATGATACCGAGCGTAGACCCGAAGAGTCCCTGCAGAATGCCCTCGATCAGAAACGGGGTCCTGATGTAATTATTCGTGGCGCCGACAAGCTTGAGCAGCTCAAGTTCTGCCTGTCTGCCAAGAATGGTGAGCCTGATCGTATAGGACACCATGAAGACAGAGGTCAGAATGAGCAGTCCGCCGCTGAGAAGGACGATGATGGAGAGCAGGCGGGTGAAATAGTAAAAGCGTTCTATCCAGTCCTGACCATATTGAACCTTGAGCGTACCCGGCAGTTTGCTGAGATAATCCGAAAACAGTTTTACCTGGCTGAGACTTCTCAGGTCCTTCATGGGCACCACCTCTATGGAGGCGGGTAAAAAGTCGCGCGGCATATCATTGAGGACATCACGGTTTTCCCCGAGTTGATTGGCAAAGCGCTCATAGGCCTCTAATTTTGATATAAAACGAATATTTTCAACCTCGTCAAAGGCCAGTATCTTGCGCCGCAACTGTTCCTGCATTTCAATCCCGGGTTCCTCTTCAAGATAGACGATGAGCTGCAAATCATCTCCGAGTTTATTACCGACATTGAGCATGTTGTTATAGACCAGATAGAAAAAAGCGAAGATAAGGACGGAAAGACTAACCGTGAGAAAGGTCATGAACTGGGATGGCCAGGTCTGGCGAATGTTGCGGCCTACCTGGCGGAGTACGGCAAACCAGAAATTCATTGTGCGCTGCCCTCCCTGACCAGATGAAGCTTGCCATTACGCAGTTCCATGATGCGATGCGGTGTATCTCGATAAATGGAATGGTCATGGGTGGCTATGACAACGGTTGCCCCCGAGTTATTGCATTTTGTCAGCAATTGCATGACACGGGCGGTTGTTGTCGCATCAAGGTTTCCGGTCGGTTCATCGACCAGAATCAGGGTGGGAGAGTTTGCCACCGCCCTGGCGAGGGCAACACGCTGTTGCTCACCACGCGAAAGTTCGCCGGTGATCGCATTATGCTTATCTGTCAGGGCCAGTATTTCCAGGAGGTCCTTCACCCTCTTGTTAATAAGTTGCGGTTTTTTATAAGATACCTCCATGGAGATGGCAACATTTTCGGCGACCGTCCGATCGAGCAGCAGTTTGAAGTCCTGGTAGGCAACGCCGATTTTCTGCCGCATCTTGGCCAGTTTTTTACCGCGCATTTTCTGTATGTCACGGCCGCCGATTTCAATCAGACCGTTGGACGGGTATTCCATGCTGCAGAGAAGTTTGAGCAGGGTCGTCTTCCCGGCTCCACTCATGCCGGTCAGGAAGAACATCTCCGCATCTGCTATGGAGACGGAAACGTCCCGCAAGGCGTATACATCCGGGGGGTATGTCTTGCTGACCTTGATCATCTCGATCATGGTGCCATTACGGTTGTCGTCTTTCATGTAAGCATCGTGAAAAGAAAAGAGTTATGCCGGAAAAACCGGTTTCTGATTCTGCAATAAATAAGGACAATCAATCTTAATAAAGCTAATAGGTTATGTCAAATTTAAAGGGTTCATACCAGGCGGCATGAAATCGAGTTTTTACTTGGTTTAAGAGAACTATATGAAAAAATAACAATAGGTTAATGAATCTGGCGGGACAGCATGTTTATTAAGGAAATCGTAAAATAGTTGCCGATTGCGGATCTAAAAAAACGCTGATGATGAAAAAACCGCTGCCTGTTAGCATCTGCATGGGAGAGAGGCCTGATGAAAACATGGATTGAATAACGGAAACGTTTCCCTGTGGGGCTTCTGCCGGAATTACTTTAGGCTTGCAACTTGCAGTGTTGGTGTTATTCTCTAATGTTTCGATTTAAATTTTCGCACCCGGCTTTTGTCACCGTTCAAATGAGCCTTATGCAAAATGAAGATTTTCGCTCAAAATCAAGGCATACGAAAAATTTTTCCCTAGGCATATACTTAATATTCCGAGGATAAATTTTCGAGGATAAGCAGAGTTTGAGTGAAAAGAACATTTTTCAAGGTGCTCAAATGTGTGCAACCGGGGCGCATGATGGCTATAAAAAGGAGAATATCATGGATTATAGGGCGACACTGAATTTGCCCGCTACTTCGTTTACAATGAAGGCGAATCTCACCCAGAATGAGCCTATGCTGCTGAAACGCTGGGATAAGGAAGAGTTGTACCGACAGATCCAGGAACATTGTACCGGAAGACCGCTGTTTGTACTGCATGATGGACCGCCCTATGCAAACGGCAATATTCATCTCGGTACCGCTTTTAACAAAATACTCAAGGATATCATTCTTCGATCAAAGCGGATGTCCGGTTTTAATGCCCCGTATATTCCCGGCTGGGACTGTCATGGGCTGCCGATAGAGCATAACGTCGACAAGGAACTCGGAGAGAAAAAGAATAGTATACCGACGCTTTCCAAACGAAGAGCCTGCCGGAAATATGCCGAGAAATGGATAAAAACCCAAAAGCAGGAGTTCCGGCGCCTGGGAGTAATCGGTGACTGGGAAAATCCCTACCTGACCATGTCCTATGACTATGAGGCTGCCATTGCCCGTGAGTTCAATAAGTTCCTGCTATCAGGCGCAGTCGTCAGGAGCAAGAAACCGGTTTACTGGTGTTCGACCTGCACCACGGCACTGGCCGAGGCAGAGGTGGAATATCACGATCATTCGTCTCCATCCATTTACGTGAAATTCAGGGTCAACAGTGACCTGAGTGATATAGACCCAAGCCTCGCCGGCGACGATATCGATGTTGTCATCTGGACGACAACGCCATGGACCTTGCCTGCCAACCTCGCCGTTGCTTTTCACCCTGAATTTGAATATGCACTTGTCCGGGCAGATGGTCAGCGTCTGCTGATGGCCAAGGAACTCGTCGATCGAGTCATGCAGGAGTGGGGGATTACTGATTACCGCATCGAAGCTGCCTTTTCAGCGAAACCTCTTGAAAATCGCACCTGCAGGCACCCGTTCATGGAGCGTGATTCTCTGCTGGTGCTGGCGGATTATGTGACGCTTGACGCAGGCACGGGGTGTGTTCACACCGCTCCGGGGCATGGGACGGATGACTACCTGACCGGACTGCGCTACGGGCTTGATATCCTATCACCGGTTGATGATGAGGGAGTCTATACCTCGGAGGCGGGGAGGTACGGGGGAGAAACCATCCCCTCGGTTAACCAGAAAATCATTGCAGACATGGCTGCTGAAGGAAGTCTGGTGAGTAACAACAAGATACACCATTCCTACCCGCACTGCTGGCGATGCAAGAAACCGGTGATCTACCGGGCAACTCCGCAGTGGTTCATCTCCATGGAGAATAATGGCCTCAGAGATAAATCCCTGGCAAGCATAAAGGGGGTGAACTGGACCCCCGGCTGGGGCATGCAGCGTATCTATTCCATGATCGAAAACCGGCCGGACTGGTGTCTGTCCCGGCAGCGTGCCTGGGGCGTACCGA
>JAHEMX010000518.1 GCA_024643445.1 Desulfobulbaceae bacterium
GCCCGATAAGACGATCCAGGTGGCGAAACAAATCAAAAAAGTGAGGACAAAAGAGATACTTTTTTTGGTGCGCGAGGGAAGAGCAGGACGTTTTGCCCTGAGAGCGGCAACATCGCTGGGTGACAGGTTATCAACGCTCATTTTTTACGGCCTCCAATTCAGCAGCACTGCTGGCTGCTTCATTTGTTCAATGCGGGCAGGAGTGCATTGACAATTACAATTCGAGACGTACAAACGATGAGATGATACGGCTATAGTATTTTAAACCCCTGGTAATTGCGAGCGCTAAGTTGCTCTTTGTTGCCCTCCTGATGCCATCTGCCCGATTATCTGATAAAAAGCAATGAAATTGTTCTGTCATGGGTATCGCCCGGCCAGGCCTGTCCTGAAAAAAATACGTAATCAGCCTGTACGGGATATCGCACTTCTAGTCGCAGAATATTCCGCTTCCCGTTTATTTAGTCCGGGGGCAGTGCAGAAGCGCTATCACCTGCAGTTGAACACAGATTTTTTGAAATGAGATGATGCGGTACAACCGTTTGGCCAGCATATGACCGGCAAGGAAAGGCAAACACGAATAGCCCACGCCGGCACTATCCCTGTTCAACCCGGATATTTACCTTCGATATAGTCGTTAAGGTGGCGAATCTCGACATCCCAGACAGTGGTTTTAGCCTTGACCACGTCACCTATCGATACCAGTCCGGTCAGCCCGCCCCTGTCCACCACCGGCAGATGGCGGATCCGGTTCTCGGTCATGATCGTCATCAGCTGATCAATATCATCCTCGGGGGTCACGACAATGATATCCCGTGTCATCACATCACCTACCGTGATTGTCGTGAGATATTCCGGATGATGTCGTATGGCCTTGAGCACGTCATTCGGCGCGACAATGCCGATGACCTCGCCATGATCGTTTACCACGACCACCGAACCGATACGCTGACTGACAAACATCGCTACAACATCGACGAGCAGAAGTGTCTCGCGCACGGTAATGACGTGCGACCCCTTTTCAGCAAGAATATCCTTTGTTTTCATGAGCGAACTCCTCTTCAGTGACACCGGGAGCGGTTATCTGTCATCCTACCCGGCTCTTTAACCGACTGCAACAGCAGAGAAACCGATTATCGATGCTTGGAAGGCCCGGATGCGGGCAGCCGACGGCGGCAAGGTATTCCCCGTCAAGCTCAAACCGCATCTGCGGATTCCCTGTTACAGGTGATAAAACAACCGTAAAAAGAACATGAGAATAACAGGCGGCTCACGCTATCCCGGAACTGCACGGGTGATAAGGCCGGCCTTGACGGGGCGATAGTTACAGGGGATAGGGGCTGTCCAGGACAACCATTACATCCCCATCCTGAAGATTTCGTATTCCGTCGAACCCTCGAAAATTTTTGCGTACTTATCTTCATGTCCTTTACGCGCGCTGCTTTCCTTGTACCTGTCCCAATCCTCCTTTTCCTGCCACATGGAGATAATAAGGACCGATCGTGGATCGTCAAAATTGACTAATGTCTCGGTTGAGATATAGCCCTTGTGTCCCATCGCATTGGTTCGTGCTTTGATCAGCATGGCCGCGGCGTCTTTTAAAAATTCTTTTTTGAATTTCCTTTTGATCAGAATTTTGACTGACATCCCCCCTCCTCATCACGGGTAAATTGAGATTTTTTGTCCCTGCATAATACAACGCGATTTTTTTGTTAGGTATTGCCCGGGAAAGTAACAAAAGGGACCAGGCGCTCCCTTTCATTTTTCCATCCTACCATTTTCCTGCTGCGAGCGAAATGGGATTTCAAATTTCTGAGCCTGACATAACGGAAACATCATAAAGCTAGTGGTCATTCACCAGGTGATTCAAAAAAACAGCAGCCCGCTTTTCCGACCAGTAAGCGGACTCCCCCCAACCGCCCATGAAGCCGACATGGCCGCCGAATTCAGGGATTTCAAGATAGAGGCTGGAACTGTTTTCGGCCATTTCTACCGGGTAACAGGAGGCGGGCAGAAAGGGGTCGTCAAGGGCCTGCACCATCAGGGTAGGGATGCGTATGAGTGGCAGAAAAGATATCGATGAGCAGCGCTGGTAATAATCCGCTGCATCCCGGTAGCCATGCAGGGGGGCGGTATACTTGTCATCAAAGGGCTCAAAGGTTTTCATTTCCTCCAGGCCGGCAGGATCGATCAGGTCGGGAAAGCGCGCTGCTTTCATCCGTATCTTCTCACGCAGCCCCTGCATGAAATAGCGCATGTAACCCCTGTTCTGCCAGCAGCTCATGACCGCTACGGCGTCGGCTAAACTGCAGGGAACGGAAAACACGACGGCGCCTCTGACCTGTTCGGGAACCAGGTCAGGCGCTTGTCCGAGATATTTCAAGGTCTGGTTGCCGCCAATGCTGAAGCCGACCAGGGCGACATCTTGATAATCCTTTGTTGAAAGGCCATGCTCGATGACTGTATGCAGGTCGTCGGTAACGCCGCTGTGATAGAATCGCGGCAGCAGATTCGGCTCACCTGAACAGCAGCGAAAATTCAGGCATATCACGTCCCAGCCCGCCTCCGTCAGGTGACGCGCCATTCCCAGCGGATATTTTTTCCGCCCATTTCCTTCCAGGCCATGACTGATGATCGCCAGCCTGTTCACTTCTCCCGTGCCGCTTTTATGCCAGTCAATATCAAGAAAATCACCATCCGGTGTGTCGAGTCGTTCTCGAACCGGGTTTGTCAGGGGCGTGCGGCGGAACAGCGTTGGATAGATGGTCTGCAGATGGCCGCTGGTAAAGGGGAAGGGCGGTCGATAATGGGGTTTGGGGAGAACCGGCATAATTTCCGTCCGACTAGATACCTGCCAGGGCTCGATAGATAAGTGTTACCGAGGTGAGAACCAGCGTTAAGTAGATGAACCGGGTATAGAATTTCTCATGCATTATCCTGACGATACCGTAACCGATCAGTACACCGACAGGAAGGATCGGCATCATCCAGAGATTGGCCGTGAGCTGCTCCTGGCTGAATCGTCCGAGCAGAGCAAAAGGTATAAGTTTTATGGTATTG
>JAHEMX010000067.1 GCA_024643445.1 Desulfobulbaceae bacterium
CAGCACACCGATGCCGATCTACAGGTTCGAAGGCCTCAAGCCCGGTGATCGATGGTGCCTCTGCGCTCCGCGCTGGAGAGAGGCCTTGCAGCATGGCATGGCACCGCCAGTCGATCTCAACGCCACGCACGAATCCGCCCTCGAACACGCCACCCTGGCCGATTATCTGCTGCATTCCATCGGCAGCGCCAGCTGATTGGAGTCCGGTTCCGCATTGGCCGGGTTTTCCGGCTTTGGCTGAAGAGTCGGGAGTCGATAAAACTTTCCACCCGTGATTCGGATCGTTCCTTCTTGTCCTGTCCTCTTTGCAACAGAAAAAAGAACGGTTGCTCCCTTGTCTGTTGAGTATCCGGTTGTTTGGAGCTACTGAGTCCCGCTCTGTCACTGATGGGTCGGTTTGCCATCGAGGGCGGTCGCCTCGGTCTGCTCCAGTTTCTTGATATCCTCCGGCGACAACACCGGCCGATCGACCTTGAGCGTCAGCTTGTTGAGTTTGGCGGTCAGGGTAAACGGCGGCAGGTAATCGGCATCGTTGACGCCGGTCAGCGTGTCTGAGCCGATATCGAAGCTCTCGTCCCATTGCAGGATCGCCGGCAGGGTGTGCTCCATTTTTTCGGTGGCCACGACGTTGCCGTCCACCTTGAGCGTGCCGGTGCCAGAGCGGCCGAGACCGCTCATATTGTTGAAGAGAAGCGTCCCTGCTCCCAGACCATCGTATTTGAAGTCGAACTCGACAATATGGTTGCCGGGCTTGAGTGCTTCAGCCCCCTCCCACCTGACCCGATTCAGGTCAATCAGGTTCCACAGGAACACCGGCTTGCCCTTCAGCAGGTAGAAACCGTAGCCGGCGAATCGTCCGCCCGAGGTGAGAATCATGCCCTCGCCGCCGCCTTCCGGTACCTCAATATCTGCGGTGATGGTGTAGGAGCTGTTGAGCAGGAATGGGGAATCACCCTGCGGCAGGCCGACCATCGGTCTGGTATAGACGAACTCGCTGCGGCCGGCCGTGATGTTCGGCCGCGGGGCGACGATGCGGGCAGCCACCGAAGCGTCCAGCGGGAAGACCTGGTACTTTTTCGCCTCCTCGATGAACATTGCTTTCATCTCCTTCACCTTGTCCGGATACTTGTCGGCAAGGTTGTGGGACTGGCTGAAGTCACTGTTCAGGTCGTAGAGTTCGAGCACCTGGTTGTTCAGCGGATCGGGGTTTGCTGCGCCGAAGACCTCCCAGGGCGCACGGTTTACCTCGGTGCTGAGCAGCCAGCCCTCATGATACAGAGCCCACTGGCCAAACATCTCGAAGTACTGGGTCTTGTGGCGCGACACCGCCTTGGCATTCTCGGCATCAAAGGTATAAACGAGGCTCGTGCCTTCCATGGGTTTCTGCTGGATACCGTCCACGTAATCAGGCGCTGAAATACCGGATGCTTCCAGGATTGTCGGAACGATGTCGATGACATGGCTGAACTGTTCGCGCAGGCCGCCCTTATCCTTGATGCGGTTGGGCCAGGAAATCGCCATGTTCTGCCGGATACCGCCAAGCTTCGAGGCGTTCTGCTTGAACCAGGTGAAGGGTACGTCAAAGGCCCAGGACCAGCCCGCCGACATGTGATTGTAGGTCTGTTCGGTACCCCAGACATCGTACCACTTCATCTGCACATCGACCGGCACCGTGACGCCGTTGAAAAAGGCGACCTCGTTTGGAGTACCGAGCGGGCCGCCCTCGGCACTGGTGCCGTTATCACCGTTAATATAAATAATTAGCGTGTTGTCGAGCTTGCCGATGTCCTCAACGGCCTGGATAACGCGGCCGATCTCGTAATCGTTGTAGGCGGCATAGGCAGCGAAGACTTCAACTTGTCGGATATAGAGTTTCTTCTCCTCGGCGGTGAGATCTTCCCAGTTTTTCAGTACTTTCGTCGGCCAGGGCGACAGCTGGGTATCGGCCGGAATTATCCCGAGTCGCTTCTGGTTCTCGAAAATCCTCTCTTGGAGCTTGTTCCAGCCGTCATCGAAGAGGTGCATGCCGTGGATCTTGTCCACCCATTCCTTGGTCGGATGGTGTGGCGCATGGGTGGCACCGGGGGCATACTTGATGAAAAACGGCTTGTCCGGCTGAATCTGGTTGAGCTGTTCCAGGTAATCGATGGCATCATCGGCCATGCCGGTAACCAGGTTCCAGCCCGGTTTTCCGTCGAAAGGATAGATCTGGGTCGTGTTGCGAAACAGGTTTGGCTGCCACTGGTTGGCATCACCACCGACGAACCCGTAAAAATACTCGAAGCCCAGACCGGTCGGCCACTGGTCGAACGGCCCCGCCTGGCTGGCCTCAAAAGCAGGCGTGTTGTGATCCTTGCCGAACCAGGAAGTGGCGTAGCCGTTATCGAGCAGAATACGGCCGATGGTGGCCTTGTCCTTTCCGATGATGCTGTTGTAGCCGGGAAAGCCGGTGGCCTGCTCGGAAATAACCCCGAATCCGACAGAGTGATGGTTGCGACCGGTGATCAGTGCCGCGCGCGTGGGCGAACACAAGGCCGTGGAGTGGATATTGTTGTAGCGCAGACCGCTCTCCGCGACACGGTCCATCGCCGGCATCGGGATGACGCCGCCGAAGGTGCTCGGAACGCCGAAACCGGAGTCATCGGTGATGATAAGCAGCACGTTGGGCGCCTGCTTGGGCGGAACGATCCGGGGTGCCCACCATGGTTTTGAGTTCAGGGCATCGTCTTTGATCATGCCGCCGAACGGTGGATCGGGCGCAGGAAGTTGTTTTCCGTCAATCACCGTGGTCGCGCTGGGTGAGCCCGGCTCATCGGCAGCCGTTCCATTCCCTGCAAAAGGAGTGGTCATGCCAACCGTCGCAGATAATAGAACAAAAGTTACAATTTTAAAATAATTTAACATGCTGAGTGCCCTCCAGATAGTTTCATTTGACGGTGTATCTTCATCCCTCTCTGCTGTTCCTTGAACCGGAAATCTGCAGTTTATCGGTGATATCACTTGCAGTAACCCTGTTGTCAGAAAACGTATTTAAGACCGAGTGCCGGTCCATGCAGCGCCAGATCATCCAACGCCTTAATGTCATCACTTAAATTCCAGCGCATGTAGCGATAGGCGGCCATGATACTAAATTGCTCGAAGCGGTAGCCAATTCCCCCCAAGGCCTGCCAGGTAAGATCCGAATCCCCGGCGCCGACATCAAGCAGACCGAAAAGGTACCAGCTTGCGGTAAAATCGACGGAACCGCGCGCACCGATAATTCCGTCCCATATCGATTCTGATGCGTTCACTCGCTCTCCCAGTGCATCAACCCCAATGTCAGTATCTAACGAGAGATAGCGTGCCCCGCCGATGATATCAAGCGAAACCTTCCCGGTGTCGACGAGATTGTAGCCGATCATCGGGGTTACGATCCAGCTGGTGATATCTGCGGTGGCTTTGATAACGTGAGCACTGTCAAAATCTTTTCCCGCGTCCAGGTAGATCATATCGGCTGCCAGCAGCCATCTGTTCTTCTTGGCCTCGACGGAACCCATCAAGGCAAAATCGAGGTTGTCGATAATATCGCCGATGCCGATATCAATGTCGCGTCCCGACCTGGTCGTTGCGCCTACCGAGGCACCCCAGAAGTAGAGTTGGGCCGCAAATTCCCAGTTTTTGCCGGCGGTTGATTCAGCGGCTGAAACTTGAGCAGGTGAACAGGTAAACCAAAAGAGAATCACTGAGACCGACATGGTTGTGACAAGAGCAGCTTTCATTTGTCCTTCCGTGTGGTTGTCAATCACTTCATTTCACCACTTCAATTTCACCCGGTTTCCAGGTCTTGTCGAACCACCGTTCCAAAGGCCCGTAGAGCCGCAGAATCATGAACCAGCCTTTGCCTGGAATAGTCTGAATCCAGTTGTTCTCCCCGCCGTTTGGCGCCTGGGGGCCGAAATAGACGTCAACCGAACCATCCTTGTTGATAAGCAGATCCTTGTTCTGGCTGCTGACGCTGGGGAACTGCTGATCCGTCTGGACCATCGAGCGGGTCTGGTTGTCATAGACGATGACCGACCAGAAGTCTTTGACCGGAACATCTGCAGGCAAGTGCAGCCGGTAGTTGTTTTCGCCCTTGAACGGATTGCCGTCGGCGTCCTGTGCAGACCAGGGATATTGTGACCCCTTACCGACCATTTTTTCGGCCATGGCCGGCGTGACGCCGGTAGCGAAATAGTAAAAGAAGATGGCCCCATCCAGATTGGCCACGCCGGGGGATTTCTCGAACTTGTAGCCGCCGAAGAAAGGCAGACGCCACGGGCTGTCCGGATAGAAAAACCCGTCTTTATCACGCATTCTGAAGGCGATTGCCCTCGCCGTCACACTGCCGATCTTCGCGGCATCGGTCAGAATCTGTGTCATCCGCTCATCGGGATTGAAGGGCTTACCCTTTTCGATACCGATAGAGGCGAAGAGACCGAGCGTGGTGGGATCGCTTCCCTCGCTCGGTTCTTCCTGGATGGCTTCGTTCAAAAGACTCCAGAAGCTATAGTCACTGGGCGGCACGAAGTTTGAGACAATACCGGAGGCATTGACAAACTTCATTTCGGGGGGATTGGCCGCATCGGAGAGCTGATAGATCTTCAGATGTTTCTTGACCGACTCGACCCCCGGCTTGGTGGAGCCATCGACGAGAAAGGAGCGAAAGGGCATCCAGTTGCCATAGGTTTTCGGCCGTACGACAAAATACCCCTCGGGTACGTTCCCTGCGTAGCCCGGAGGCAGGATGAGGTACTTGCCGCCCTTGCCGTGGTCCGCACCCGTTATGCCGATATCGGCAACCCACCGATACCAGAAATCATCGATGAGCCCCAGGACCATGGGTGGAGCCTCCACGACCAGCGGTCCCTTTTTCGTATCAAGCCAGATGAAGCTGTAGATGGTATTGTCGTTTGCCGTCAGCTCTACGGTTTTTGAATCAACGAGATTTTCCCAGATCACATCCGTCTGGTTTACCGGTCCGAATTCGCGAAGCGTGGCGCGCATGCCGACCTGGTTTACTATCGGGATGGCGAGCAGGTAGGCCTGCAGTGCCCGGGAGGCATCAAGATTGTCGTAGACCAGCTGTGTTGTCGCATCATCGGGATAGCCGTAGTTCAAGCGCAGGCTGCCGATGGCTGTTTCAACCCTGTCCGGTACCATGACGCCTGGTGCGATGGGCGTGGTCATTTTCATCTGCGGCTGGTCGGCGGCAACGGTTGTGGTGAGCGTTGCAAAACACAGCAGTGCGGCAACAAACGATTGTTTTATCAATTTGATCTTCATCTTTTCTCCTGTGATTATTGCTGGCCGGTACCGGCTTTTTCAGCTTTGCCTGTTGCGGCCTGAATTGTGGTAACTTCGCAGGCACGTTGTCATGATGAGAAGAGAACTCCGGGGCTATCGGTGCAACCCCTGTGAAAAAACAGGGTAATAACCACGTTACAGCTTAACTCATAGTAATAGATGGTGCGGGTAAAAATGAACTCGTAAAATTACTAGGAAACAGGTGTCGAAAGAAAGCGTTCGCTATTCGTTCACTATACCGTGTTTGACTGCGTAACGCACGAGATCTGCGACAGTTTTCATGCCGAGCTCTTTGATCATCTGGTATTTATGGTATTCAACCGTCCTGGAGGAAATAGCCAGCAGAGAGGCAATTTCCTTTACGCTGCAACCTTCTGCCAGCAGCCGCATTACCTGGCGTTGCCGTCGGGTGAGATACGCTGTCGCCCCGCTCCTATCCGAGGTACCCCTTGTCAGGCTGTCGACAAAAGCGGCGGCGCCGGTGAGCATCGGTGTGACGAATTTCTCACCCTTGAGAGCAGAGCGGATGGCTGTGCCCAGTTCGGATGGAGCCGAGTGTTTCAGGACATAGCCCAGCGCTCCCGCTTCAAAAGCACTTGCGGCGTAGGCGACGTCAGGATGCATGGTCAGAAAGATGACTTTGATCGTGTTGTTGACTTGTCTAATCTGGCGCACGGCTTCGATTCCATTCAGCAGCGGCATAGAAATGTCCGCGACGATCACCTCCGGTCGAAGTCGACCGGCTGATTCGATCAAATCCAGGCCATTTTCAACAATGCCGATAACCTCGAATTCAGGCTCAAGCAGGCCGCGTATGCCTTCGGCCACGATACGATGGTCATCTGCAAGAAGGACGCGGGGTCGGGTCATCTCAGCATTCCTTGTTTAAAGGTATGCTGACGCGGATCTTCGTGCCCTGGCCCAATCGTGATTCAATTTCAAAAACTCCCTGGACAAACAATACCCGCTCCCGCATGCTCGACAGACCAAGTCCCGGCTTATGCCTTACCTCGGCAGGCTCAAACCCCATTCCTTCATCGGATATCGTCAGGCTGAGCCTGTCCCGGGTCCCACGCAGGTCGACCTCGCACCTGTTAACGCGGGAATGATGGATAATGTTGTTCAGGCCCTCCTGGATTATCCGGTAGATACAGAGGGAGACATCGACAGGAATCAGGCGGGGAACATGTGAACTGCTGAAGATAACCGTCAGTTCCTCCCGTTGCCTGATCGCTTCACATTCTGATTCTATTGCCCGCACCAGGCCAAGATCGTCGAGAATCGTCGGATGGAGTTGACGCGAAATGCGGTGGACATCTTTCGCGACCTTTATCAGCTGCTCCTTGATCTGTATGATCTTCTCCAGATATGCAGGATTTCCTCCCTTGATCCCGGTCATTTCAAGTTCCAACCTGCCGGCCTCTATCGCGAGTACCGCGAGCCTCTGTGACAGGTCGTCATGGAGTTCGCGGGATAATCTGCGCAGTTCCTCTTCCTTTACCGCAATCAGCCGACCGGCGAGTCGCTGTAGATCTCTCTGACTGCCCTTGAGCGTCTCCCGGCTCTCGCGGAGCTTTTCCTCGGCAAGCTTGCCCGTCGTGACGTCCTGCATCACTCCGATAATCCGGGTTGCCCGACCGTGGGCATCACGCTCCAGGACGCGGGAGAGATGATGGATCCACGTCAGACCGCGTTGCGGATGCATATATCGATAATCGAGAGCCAAACGATCAGCCCCTTCAATCAGCACTTTTTGGATGATTGAATTTACGAATGAAAGGTCTTCAGGGTGTATATGTGCAAGCCAGAATTGGCGTGCAGTCGCTTTATCGGCCAATGAAATACCGATAAGATCCAGCATCCGATCATCCAGGAAGCTGATGCGGGCGTCCGCAACCATTTCGTAGAAACCCAATGCGGCAATATCGATGGCGGAAGCCAGGAGTTCTTCGTTTCTGATGTGCTCGGATTCGCGCATCTTGCGGTCGGTAATGTCAATGGATAAGCCCAGCAGGCGATCCGGCCCACCATCGGCATGGAAATAGGGTCGCCCACTTGAATAGACCCACTTCGTTGATCCATCATCTGTGACTATTCGATACTCAAGATC
This sequence comes from Desulfobulbaceae bacterium, assembly GCA_024643445.1. Classification (GTDB taxonomy): domain Bacteria; phylum Desulfobacterota; class Desulfobulbia; order Desulfobulbales; family Desulfocapsaceae; genus Ww85. The sequence continues at coordinate 7,436 of JAHEMX010000067.1, forward strand.
AAGAGGTTCCCCGTCTTCAAATGAGCGGGCGAGAGCCTCGCGGATAGGGGCAAGGTCGCTGGAATGGATGGATGTTTCCAACCGTTCCAGCGTGATGTCTTCACTTGAATCGTAGCCGAAGATGGTCCGCGCTTTGTCCGTAACCCAAACCTTGCCGGTACGGACATCCAGCTCCCAGAGCCCGGCTCCGGCGGAATCGGCTGCCAGGGCGAGTCGTTTTTCGCTTTCAATAAGATGCTTCTCTGCGTCCCTGCGGACCAGCGCGCTGGTGAATACCTCGGCAACAAGTTTGAGTCGATTTACCTCTTCAGCTGTCCAGTTACGATGCCCTCTGAGCGTATCAAAGGTTAGGATGCCGATGAGCGGGCATCCCTCAATCACCAGCGGGATGTTCACCGATGATCTTATACCGTAGAAATTACGAGATTCCTTATCTACGGCTGCCTGTTCAGGGAGCTGGTCGGTAGAGTAGGCGAGTGTTTCTCCTGCAAGCATCTGCTGGTAAACCCATGGGAACGATTTTGAAGCATCCATTGCGGCAGGACGCTGAGGACCGTCCGGCGGGGTATGAAGATGGGTGAGCAACATGATACGCCTGTCTTTATTGGTCCGCTGCCACAGTGAGGAAACATCATATCCGAGTGTTTCGCATATCCGGCGCTGGCAATCCTCGATAATACTGTCAATTCGGGCAACCGGCAGGTTGATGAACTGAGATGAAATAGTCAGCAGCAGCTTTTCGAAATGCTGCCACTGCGTGCGAGAATAGTGCAATCCCTTTTCAACTCCTTGCATGCTGAATCAATCCGTTGCCGCTGGAACTTTAGCGTGTTTGATATTCGTGAAATGATGAGCAGGCATAACGCTGCCTGGGTTATTCAACTGCCCTGTTATGATTGCCATTATAAGGATTGGAACACAAGGAAAAAGTAATCGGTGACGCCATCGCTGATGCTGCGGCTTCGCACTTTGTTGTGAGCCATGGATAATCAGAAAAAAATTGTGAAACAGATAGTAAAAGATTAGGCTGGGATGAATCAATTTTCAGCCCCTTGCCCATTCAGACTCGGAGAACATACGGTCATGTATCTAAATAAACGGTTCTTTCAGCTGCTTTGCTGTCTCATGCTGGCCATCCTTGGACAGTCATGCGCCCAGGACACACTCACTTCTTCCTGGATTGATCAATCCTTCAAAGGGCCGGTCAAGGGCAGGATTGTTGTCGTCGGCGTTTTCAGGGACCCCACCGCCTATAACATTTTTGAGGAAAGCTTTGTCGCGACTCTTCGCAAAGCGGGTGCGGAAGCGGTGCCAAGTCATCAGTACGGCCAAGGGTATCAGAGGCACAGCAAGGAATGGCTGCACCAGGTGGTAAAGGAATCCGGGGCTGCGGCGATTCTGATAACGCATTTAAGCGACGAGAAAAAAGAAACGGAAAATGTGGCGCCGCACGGGCTGATCCTGGGAGGGGCGATGTATGGCAATGGGGCTGAGGGCTACCAGAGCTACATGGTTGAACTGACCCTTGAACAGGGATACACGTTGAACCGGACGGAAGATTTCATTGATGTAACCATTTTTGACGGTCAAACCGGCAATCCCATCTGGTCGGCAAGTTCGAAAAGTGTCAACCTCAATCAGCTGCTGCGAAAAGACGACGTACAGCTTGAGAATCTCTATATCAGTGACATGAAGCGCGACCACATCCTGTGATCAGTAACAGCTGGCACAGCTACCGGACAAGGTACCGGCGATGCCAAGAGCCGCTGCAGCAGCTGCTATCATTGCCTGCCTGATGCATCGCCAAGCGATGATTACATACCGAACAGGGCACTGAACACACCGTTTTCACGGAGAATATTCAGGCCGATTAACCACAGGACCAGGCCGCCCAGAATCTCTGCCCAGGTGGATAACCAGGTAACACCGGCCACCCGCTTGCCGAGGTGCAGACCGACCATGGTAAAAGCACCTGCGACGAGGCCGATGATGATCGCCGGGTAAATGATCGCCACGTTGAGCAGGGACATCGACAGGCCGACCGCCAGGGCGTCTATACTGGTCGCAATCGAAAGCATTACCATGGTCATGCCCCTGGTGGAATCCTTGACCGGGGCATCACCGGCATCTCCATCATCCAGCTGCACCGCTTCCCGCAGCATATTGGTACCGACCAGGGCCAGTAGAATAAAGGCAACCCAGTGGGCATAGGTCTTGACATAGACCTCGATCGATGTCCCGAGGCCCCAGCCGATTATCGGCATGAGTGCCTGGAACAGGCCGAAATGCCAGGACAGCCGAAAGGTCTGGCGAAGGCTCACCTGCTTCAGATTCACCCCGGTTGCGATGGCAACGGCAAAGGCATCCATGGCAAGAGCGACGGCGATTCCGAGTATAGAAATTATCTGCATGACCGGAAAATGTAAAAATTGATCGTAGGCGTCCTGTGTAACAGTAAAGCGGCCCACTCGGCAAGGGGAAACGTATCCTTGTCAGCACCTCTCAGAAAACGGCTGTTTATCGCGGCGGGGATAGCTTCCATAGAGGTTATTTTCATGTCCCGAGAGCGGCATCATCCCAGATCTGCACAAATCCTTCCAGTGAAATTGTCTTTACAATTTGTTTGCCTTCTTCTAATTAGTCAGGTATTTGTTGTTAAGACCGACCGGTCTCCCTTGATCAACGAAATAAGGAATGACCATGACGCTTAAAGAAAAAATCGTTGCGGAGGCGCTGAGACAATTTTCCACCAAGGGATTTCTGTCTACCTCGACCTCGGAGATTATCCAGGCGGTCGGGACCTCCAAGGGCGGGCTCTATAACCATTTCAGGAGCAAGGAACAGCTTTTCCATGCGGCCCTGCAACAGGCGCAGAAGATCTGGCGACAGAGAAACCTGATCGGCCTCGATTCCTTGCCGAAGCCGCTTGATAAGATAAAAAGAATTCTCGAGAATTACCGGGATTATTACCTGGCGGACAGCGAAAATTTTCCTGGTGGTTGTATCTTCGTCAATTTTACCGTGGAGTTGAGCGACCAGCAGCCGCACCTTGCCGAGGCCGTAAACGACGGCTTTTACCGATTCAAGGATATGCTTAAGCGTTTGCTCAAAGAGGCAGAGGGCGATGGCAGCCTTAAGCCGGAGGTGGATATTCGAAAAGTGGTGGAGATCATTTTTTCCGGATTGCTCGGCGCCTGCGTTATGTATACCGCCGACAAGTCCCGCGAAGACCTCGATCTTACCATAAATGCCCTTGTTGAATATCTGGAACAGATCAGCACGTAACTGTATGGCCAATACAGGACCTGGCTACTAATCGAACATTTCAGGAGGACTGCATGAAGAACACATCCTTTAAAGCACTTGTGATAACGGAAAAGGAGGATAAACAATTCACCCGGGAGATCTGCAAGAGAAGTATTGAAGATTTACCGCCCGGCGACGTGCTGGTCCAGGTACGCTATTCCTCATTAAATTACAAGGACGCCCTGTCGGCCAGCGGCAACAAGGGCGTTACCCGGAAATATCCGCACACGCCGGGTATCGACGCCGCAGGTGTGGTGGTCCAGAGTTCAGACAGCGGCTTCAAGCCGGGCGATGAGGTGATCGTTACCAGCTATGACCTGGGCATGAACACTGCGGGCGGCTTCGGCCAGTTTATCCGTGTGCCGGCCGGTTGGGTGGTACCGCTTCCTGACGGACTCACGATGAAGGAGGCCATGTGCTATGGAACGGCCGGTTTTACCGCGGCACTTTCGGTGTATCAACTTACTGCGCATGGCATCAAAGCTGCACAGGGCGATATCCTGGTCTCCGGGGCGACCGGCGGCGTAGGGGGTATTGCGGTGGCGATCCTTGCCAAGATCGGCTATTCGGTGGTTGCCGTCAACGGCGTGGTGGATGAATCCGATTATCTGCAG
>JAHEMX010000068.1 GCA_024643445.1 Desulfobulbaceae bacterium
CAGCACATTCATCCGCCTGGTCCGGGAGATATCCCAAAAATCGTCGGTAAGCCAGGCCAGGCGAATGATCGATTTTGGAAAAGAAGAAGCAACCGTTACCTCAAGGTTCTCACCTGCTGGAAAAGCAATAGATTTAGAGATTTTCTGCTGATAATCCCGTTTTTCCATAAAACCGAAATAACGTGAAACAAGCTGCTCCGCCACTTCCCGGTCGATGTCTCCGACAACCGAAATCTCAAGAGGAGCCCGGCTGAAATACGGCAGCAGCCACTCACGTGCATCACCCAGCGTCAGCGCCTGAAATTGCGGCCATTCAGGTAATCCGAAAGCGGGACTCCTACCGGCAAAAAACGGTTCGATCCGCGTTCTGAGTTTCCCATTGCTGTCTTTTTCCATTTGCTGATACATCAGGCTCGCCGTCTTCATTACCTGTTCATACGCTTCGGGCCTGAATCCCGGATCAAGCATGACAGCCTGTAGTACCTGAAACAGCTGTTCCGTATCATTCGCGACACAGGAGCCTTCCCAGTTGAAAGAATCTTCTCCTATCCGAAAATGGTACTGAACAGAGCTGCCGCTCAGGAGTTGCTGCAACGCTGTTCTTCTCAGTGTTCCGGTCCCGGATTCATTAATCACGTCCTCGGCCAGCAGCGCAAGTCCTGGCAGCAAGACACTTTTTTGGCCGTCTCCAAAGCTGATGGAGACGGAAACCGCATTTTTCTTGAAATCGGTCTTTTTGACATTGAGAACCAAACCGTTGGCATAGGTGTATCTCGTCACGCCAATACCGGAAAATTCCTTTATATTTGCGGGTTTGCTCGTAGCATGCGGAATGGCGAGGTAAGGAAAAACAAGATCGGCAGATTCCTGAGGTATTTCGATTTTACTCTGTTTCAGCGAAGCAACATAATCCTGGATATAACGTTTTTCATCCGGTCCCGGCAGTCTGGCATCACCGACAATCTGGACGAGCCAGTCCCCGTTCTGCCAGTCGCGATTAAAAAGATCGTGCAGCACTTCAACGCTCGTGTTCCTGATGACAGGTGCATAAAGAAGGGCTTCCTGCTCGGGCGACTGGATGACACGATCACTGTTCACATGGCTGATGATGCTGGCTGCCAGCGCCAAAGAATTTCTGGTATCGCTGGTGAGGACTGCGTCTTCAATATCACTGAGAAATTCTTTTTTAACGCGCGCAAGTTCTGCTTCGGTAAAACCATAAGCAACCGCCTGTCTCACAACCTGATCCAGATCAGCCAGTGTCTCCCGCCACTTGTCGCCGCTGGTCTGAGCCCTGATTCCTGCCGTCTGAAAACGGTCAAAGAGAGGCCCCGCATAATAATACGGCCCGGAAAAGGGTGAACCGGCTTTTTCTGCCAGTTTGTCAAGACGGTGATTAATGATGCGTACGGCCATCTGACGGTGCATAGCTTCCTGCCGCAATCTGGAGGAATCATGCTCTCTCTTTTTACTGCCGAGGACCTCGATTACCACCTCTGTATAACCCAACTCCGGTTCGAAATCATAAAAAGCATGATCATTTTTGCGCCGGAGTTTCCCGTAATCGGGACATTCCGGCGCGTGTTCTTTACCCTCAGCCGCACTGAAATGCTTGCTGATGAGGGCTTCGGCATCCTCGATCGCAAAATCACCGGCAATGACCAGCACCATGTTTTCAGGCCGATACCATCGCTGGTAGAAGTGCTGCAAAACATCCCTGCCAGCTGATCGGAGTGCCTCGTCATTTCCGATGACAGGCCTCTGGGGGATAAGGGTTCCGTCCAGCAGGAATGACGTCTTCTTAAGATGGACACGATACCCGGCTGAATCGCGAGCGGTTTTCTCCGCCAGGATAACGCCCCGCTCACGTTCCACTTCGCTTTCAAGCAACAGGGCTCCCCGCGCATAATCACTGAGGACCAGTAGTCCTTGATCGAGATCTGAACGTTTCCCGTCCGGCAGGATAACCTTATATACCGTTTCATTATACGTGGTATGGGCATTGGTATCGCCACCGAAACTCATACCAAGCGACTGGAAATAATCGACGATTTCTCCCGGACTGAAGTGGGTCGAGCCATTGAACACCATATGTTCAAGGAAATGGGCGACTCCCTGCTCGCCCTCTTTTTCATTAATGGATCCGGCCTGTACATCAAGAAAGAGAGCGACCCGGTCCGCCGGTTCCCGGTTTACCCTGAGCACATATCTGAACCCGTTAGCAAGCCGTCCATAACGCAGCTCCGGATCGGGCTGCAAATCACTCTGCTCATGCGGCCAGGCAGTTGATAGACAATCGTCGGCAGCCTCCACGGCTCCTGCCTGCAGCGGTACAACGTTAAGCCAGGCTACATAGATAATAACAGCGATGAGACGAAAGGGGAAACGTGCCATAAGGGAGAAAAAACAGATTTAACCTGTATAATGAAAGTGACATTCTTATGGAAGAGATAGTAAGGCCGTTCACGGTCTTGGCAAGGGTGCTGCTGAGAACAAAAGGGATTAAATTCTTCTTTGAATTGGGCCACTTTCCATTTATGATCATGAACATCGTGATCAGCAATAACCGTTCCTCCACCCACCGCAGCAGGTGAGAAAAGCATGAGCACCGATGAATACCACTCATCAGCCGTCATCTATAATTACTGCATATCACCGCTGCTGCAGCCAGTCCGCAGGGATATACGGACCTATATTCATTATAAAGGCTACCGGCAAATAATCGATTTCGGCTGCGGAACCGGCGATCAGCTGCGGTTGCTTGATGATCCCGGCATGTCGCTCTGCGGCATCGACAAATCACTGGCTATGCTCGAACAGGCCCGGAGAAATTGTTCAGACCGTATTAATCTGCACCTTCTCGACGCTGAACGGGACCTCGTCGATTCGGGATCATTTGACTGTGCCATTATTTCCTTCGGGCTTCACGAAAAACATCCGGCCGTGGCCGATACCATTTTCAAAAATTGCCGAAGGGTCGTCAGACAAGGCGGCGCACTGGTTCTGGTAGACTATACCAAGGTGCCGTCTACGCTTCCGGGCAGATTGTACAGTGTATTTTTAATTCCACTCATCGAACGGCTGGCGGGTAAGATGCATAATGCGCATTACCATGGCTGGATGCAGCGTGGCGGCCTTGAGGGATTTCTGAGGACACACCGGAGTTATGAAGAAATCATCGAGATCATCTCACGCCCTTTCGACGGTGCGGCTCTTTGTTGTGCCATAATAATCGATGATGATCTTCACGCTAAAACTCACAGTTATGCCTTGCTCAATCAGTCCCTCACCTCATAATTAGAACACCACCCGGAGACAATGATGGAAATGCAAAACCCTGTTGTCCTTGTTCCCGGAGCCAGTCGACCGATAGGCAGAGCCATTGCCCGTAAATTTGCAATAAACGGTGCGCAGCTGGTCTTACCCACTCATCATGATTGGCCTGAATCCACTGAGGAGATGAAACGGGAATTCAGCGCCGCCAATTACCACTATCTCTGCCTTCCCTGCGATCTCACCAGTAAAGAAGAGAGTGTGCACCTCATCGAACAGCTCAGAGAAGAAATCGGCAGGCTACATATCGTTATTAATAATATCGAGCGGGGCGGCATGCCGGTCGTCCATGGCTCCTATGATCTCGAGCATAATCGCGATCAATGGGAACTTGAATTCAAGACAACGGTTCTGGCAAAATGGAACCTGTATCAGTCCTGCCTGCCCCTGATGAAACAAACTGGCTGCGGAACGTTTGTCAATATAACGTCAATTGCCGGCATTACCGGCAGATCCGGGCCCGCCGCAGTGGTTTTCAGTGACGGCTACAGTGCGGCAAACAGAAGTATCTCGTCTTTCACCGAAACCTGGGCGCGGGAGGCTGCTCCCGAAGTTCGGGTCAATGAGGTGATGCTTGGCCTGATCCAGGGACGGCATGCCCAAGGGACCAGAGGCTGGTCGCTGCTTTCCGAAGGCCAGAGGCAGGATCTTCTTGACCACACATTGCTCAAACGTTCAGGCACACCTGAGGAGGTAGCGGAAATCGTCTACTTCCTGTCCCTGAAGGCATCGTATATGACCGGTAGCCAGATCAGGCTTGATGGCGGTTATTGCCTTGCTTCGGAGCAGGCGATGGCCATACCCAACGGGGTTCTTGGGGGAGAGAACGGTTAGTGCGGTTAAACACATTCAGCCGCGCACAGGGGAGCAGGGTAATCCGGTTGTAACGCACGTGGAGGCTTGGCAACCCTCGAAGAATCGACGTCGCCGGCGTCAGCCCCTCTCAGCCTGACATCGACAGATGTTTCAACGCCTGTTGAGCAAGATCTGATACGTTGCAATCGATGAAGTCACCGTCCTGATAGAGTCGGACATGGTGCAGGTCACCGAGAGCTGTCGTAAGCATGAAACGACAGGATGTCATGCCGAGCATGCCGCACAATTTGCAGACCAGTCCCCTCACCTGACTGTCCGGGGAGGAAAAGTAGCAGCAGAGGTTTGCAGCAATCCCTCGCCGTAACAATAAATCGCTATGCTTTTCGGCCACCCGGCACAACCCCCACAGGAGCCCCTGCTGCATGGCCGGCATCTCAAGAAAATTGCCGTCCTGGTAATGTTCAGGTCCATCTTCGAGGGTATAGGAGACAAGCATATGTGCGTATTCCTCGGCCAATGTTCGGTGCTGAAACATCACCTCCCCCATAGCCTCGGGTACACCCCAACCGATACCACCGGACTCGTCATTGAGCATCCAGAGGAACCGGCGCATGACGATCCTGGCATCCTCAAGATGCTCTCCCGCAATAGCCGGGACAGCATAACCAAACCCGCTGACCGCATGCCAGCGCACCAATTCATCAGGATGACACAGGCATGAAAAAAGTGGATTTAATAATTCCTTTACGGGAATTTCCTGCAGGTTCCTCAGAGCAACAGTCAGTTCAGGATGGTTCAAACGTCGAACGACCTTACGTTTCAGCTGCAATCTACCCATGCTGAATCAGTAGTAGCGAGCTCGTCTTAATTACCTTGCCGGCAGTCATCCTGCCCGCAGGGCGAATGGTTTAAAGCTGATGACATGGTATTCCAGGAGTCAGCGGGGCCTACTCCTCGAGATCGTCGAGCCGCTTCATTCCTTCCATCAGCATCGCCATGAAGCCGCCTATCGGTTCAAGCCGCGGCTCTGGCGGAGTAGACTGCTGAACGAATTTAAATCTTCCCTGAGTCAAGGAGACAATTTCGAAAAAAGCTTCCTGTCCTTTCTTTGACCCGATATCGGCTTTAACAACTTCTCCCTCATCGAAATCAACCCGTCCGTTAAACCGAGGGGATTCAAGTCTTAGACAACCGGTCTTCTGGTTTGCATTGAGCATCTGGCAGATCTCGACCATTGATATATCGGCAATCTGCCCCACCATGCCGGAAGCCAGCTCGTCGGTTCTCTGCTGGTTTACCGTTGTGATCCTGGATACCAGCAAACGGTAGAAAAGTGTCTGGAGTTCCGGGTGACGATTGAGGGTATGCCGGAAATTTTTCTGGCTCATGGTCCCTATCGTGCAGGGTTCAACTGCCCTGATGGTCGTGGAGAGATTACCGCCTGAAAGAAGACTCATCTCGCCAAACACTTCATTTTTGCCCATCTCCCCGAGCACGGTTTCTTCATCGTTAAGGACTTCGACTTTGCCGCTGATGATGATAAACAATTTGTTACCGGGGAATCCCTTGCGAGCTATGGTATCACCACTGACAAAATCTTCATATTCCAACAGGATGGCAATATCGAGAATTTCATCGTCCTTCAGGGTGCCAAACAGGGCATTTGCCTTCAGGGAATCGGTATACTTAACCACCTGCCTGATCTTTTCTTTCCGCTCCGCTTCAACGAGCAGCTTCATTTGCAGCGTCGTGAAATCTCTTTCTTTTTTATATTCGAATTTAATCGCGCCAATACAGCCGCTGCAACCAAATTTTTTTTTCGCTCGAGGGTTCAGGTGAACTGATTCATAGGAAATATCATCCGTTGTCATACCAATGATGTCTTCTGCCAATATGAGGCAGGTGGCCTTTCCAGGAGGAAGCTTCAACGCTCCGTCGCTTACCTCTATTTCCTCGCCGGAATTGTAGAGCGGACAATTATTTTCCTCGGCGATAACAAAGATAGCGTTTCTAAAACGTTTGAACTCCGTTGATTTCTGTTTGTCAGTATAGATGACGTCCTCCTGTCGGGATCCAATCCCTATCGTAAACTTGTGGCCACTTTGCCGGCCCGGTTATCTCAGCTGCCCGTATCGCTAGAAAACCTGTCCGCCTTCTAGTCCGAACGGCCGAACAGAATGTAGATGACAAGTCCGAGCAGGCAAGCACCGCCAAACAGCACCGGCAGGATTTTTTTGATCTGCACCTCACCATTGACCACGAGGCTCTGCATATAATCTGTTCCGCTTGACCACCATAATCCTATAAAGATCAGAACAAAAAGCAGGTCACGCCATTTCTGCTTCCACAGCATATAACAGACCATGGTTATGAAGGGCACGAGAAACCAGGGATTACTGAATAATCCGACATAATCCACGTCTGTCAGCTGCTGGGGAAGTTGTGTTGAATCCACCAGGGCTATTATTTTACCGAAAAATTCATTCATAGCGCTCAAACCCCTTTCTCTGCAATGATTTTGCCTTCAAATACCGGTGTTCACCACCTGAGTAATCCCTATCGTATCCGACTGAGTCCGGTCGTCGATGACCTGCCCCGATATTCTCTCTATTCCTGTTTGTGCCAAGCGCCTTTCCGACACAAGCACCGGCGACTGCAGTTTATGAGCTATCGGGAAAAAACCTCGTAATATTATATTCGCTCTTCTTACGGTAACTCAACTACTTTTCTGAAATAAGACGGAAGCAATTGTTTTTAGCGGCCAGGTATCCGGGCGCATCCAAACGCCCCGCTCAGGTCCTGTGCCCCGTGGAAATGAGTTTTCAGGTACGTAAAGTAATTATTATTACTCCTCATTTTCTCTATACGTCAATCTTATTCTGATCATTTTATTATTCATTCATTTTTTCTTTGACCAATCACCAGATACTTCGTTTAGTGCCTTATTCTGGTTTTTATTTGAACAGCACAGGCTGTAACCATGTGGTTCCGCTGCGCTCCCAATAACCTCGTTCATGCTGCGTCTGGATTAAAAACACAGAGTCTGGGAAGCACATCGCGCAGCGGGAAAAAGGAAAAATAGAGGACACACTGGTACCCCCTTATCGCCGTTAAATTTCTGGTCCTTTAGCGAGCCCAGGGTATTGTTGAGGTGATCCCCAAAAAAGAATGATGATACAACCTGCTTTCCTCGGAATTGGCATGACATGAAATACGATGAAATGATGACCTCACCGTTACCGATGCTCAACTACCGGAAGAATAAAATGTATTCCTACCTTCTGGTATTGACCATATCGTCAACTGCGGGTCTGCATATCTGGCGTACCCTGTTTGATAATTTTGCCGTACGGGTCGTTCACCTGGACGGTTTTCATGTCGGACTGCTGCAATCTGTACGGGAAATCCCCGGATTCCTCTGCCTCCTTGTCATCTATGTACTTCTTATCATTAGAGAACATCGTTTATCGGCTCTTTCTGTTCTCTTCGTCGGCCTGGGAATTACGCTGACCGGCATGCTGCCAAGTTTCTATGGCCTGATGCTGTCCACACTCATCATGAGCTTCGGCTTTCATTATTTTGAGACCACCAGCCAGTCACTCACCCTGCAGTACTTTGACAAGCAGACGGCTCCCCTTATCTTCGGAAAGTTGCGAAGTTATGCCTCGGCCAGTAATGTGGTGAGCGGTCTGGCAATCATCCTGCTGGCCCCCTTTCTCGATTTTCTCCAGCTCTATCTGCTCTTCGGGCTCATCATTACTGGTGCCGCATTCTGGTCATTCACGAGCAATCCCGTCGACACATCGCTGCCTGCCCAACGGAAAACGATGGTCATCAGAAGCAGATACTGGCTCTTCTACGCCCTGACCTTCATGGCAGGTGCCAGGCGTCAGATTTTCATGGCCTTTGCTGTATTTCTGCTGGTGCAGAAATTTTCCTTCACTGTTTCCGAAATTGCCGCCCTCTTTCTTATCAACAACGTGGTCAACTTCTTTCTGAGTCCCTTTATCGGCAGATGTATCGTTCGATACGGCGAAAGAAAGGTGCTTACCGTCGAATATTTCTTTTTGATCATCGTTTTTATTTCATACGGCCTGGTGCAATCGAAACTGATCATTGCCGCACTTTATATCGCCGATCATGTATTTTTCAATTTCGCCATGGCCATCCGTACCTTCTTTCAAAAGATCGCGGACCCCAAGGACATTGCTCCCAGCATGGCGGTCGGCTTTACCATCAATCATATTGCCGCTGTTTTTCTCCCGGCTCTTGGCGGTTTACTCTGGCTTGTAGATTATCGGCTCGTATTCTTCGGCGGCGCACTGTTCAGTTTCGTTTCCCTGCTGCTAGTTCAGTTCATCCCTTCACAACTCGGGTTGCAAAAATCATAGCTATGCAGCTTCCCTGCTGGTAACAAGCCATGTATCACAGTACACTGGTTCACAAGGCATCCATTCTGTCTTACCGTTTTATCGGATTTTTATAAATAACTGCTTAAATGGAAAAAATGAATACTAACAACAATATTGTTCTGATTGGAATGCCGGGCTCAGGCAAGAGTACGGTCGGCATAATCCTGGCCAAAATGTTGACGCGTCCCTACCTGGACAGCGACATCCTTTTACAACTCATCGAAAAGCGCTCACTGCAGGAAATCATCGATACTCAAGGCTACATGGCACTCAGGGAAATTGAAGAACGGGTCCTTCTCGACATCACCTGCGAAAACCATGTCATTGCCACCGGAGGCAGTGCCGCATACAGCCACAAGGCAATGCTGCATCTGAAAGAAAACGGGATCATCGTCTTTCTTGATGCCAGCCTCCAGACACTCAACTCACGGATACATAATTATGAAACACGGGGCCTCGCCAAACGGGCCGATCAGAGCTTTGCCGATTTGTTTCAGGAACGGTTCAGCTTGTACAGCAGGTATGCCGATATTGCGGTGGACAGTAACAGCAAGAGTCAGGAGGAGGTTTGCGAGCAGATCATCGCCCTCTGTTCCTGAACCTCTCCGCACGAAGGTAAACTCATGGTAGATTCAGCCAAAGATCCTGGACACGTTTCGTTGCTGTCCGGACGGGTTCGCCGTGAGATAAAAACCGTTCAGGGAATGATTCGGCTTTATTGCCGCGCCAACCACCGTAAATCTGACGTTTTATGTGATGATTGCGAACTTTTGCTGGAATACGCACGCAAACGATTGCAAAAATGTCCCTTTCAGGAAAACAAGACAACCTGTTCAAACTGCGCAGTCCACTGTTACCATGCAGAAATGAAAGCCCGTATCATCGAGGTGATGCGCTTTTCCGGTCCGAGAATGCTTCTGCATCACCCGTTTCTTGCCATCGCTCATCTTCTCGATGAAAAAATAACAGATGGTTTCCGGTCAGATAAAAACCTATCCCCCAAAAAGCAGGGTATTAAAAAGAGATGAACATCCTCATTACCGGAGCATCCGGTTTAATCGGCAGCAGCCTGATTCAGTTTCTTTTCTCGCAGGGACACTCGTTCTTCAGCCTCCAGAGAAATAAAAAAAATGAAGAAACATTCTGGAATTTCGACAGGATACCAGCTTCTTCCAGAACAGTTCCGTTCGATGCTGTTATCCATCTGGCCGGCGAGAATATTGCTTCAGGCCGTTGGACAAAACACAAAAAGGAGTTGATCCTTACCAGCCGTACCCAGGGGACATACCAGCTTGCAGAATATTGTGCCGGACTCGAAGAAAAACCAAAGGTTTTCATATCAGCCTCGGCAATCGGCTTCTATGGCAGCAGAGGTGATCGTGCCCTTAACGAATCGAGTCGAAGCGGTACCAATTTTGTTGCCGAGGTCTGTCGCAAATGGGAGGAGGCCACCGCACCGGCTTCCGCAGCAGGGATACGGGTAGTGCACGGCAGGATCGGTATGGTCCTGAGCGGCAAAGGAGGTACCCTGCCCACCATGCTTCCCTCGTTCAAACTGGGCATCGCCGGTATCGTAGGAACGGGGCTGCAGTACGTAAGCTGGGTAAGTATTCAGGACCTCGCAGCCATGTTTTCATTATTGCTGCAGGATGATACGATAACCGGCCCCGTTAACCTGGTGGCTCCGGAACCGGTTACCAATTATCAGTTCACCAAAACGCTGGGAAAAATCCTTAAGCGCCGCACGATTTTTAAAATGCCGGCTTTTGTGGCAAGAACCGTTTTTGGCCAAATGGGAGAGGAGCTGATACTCTCCAGCTGCCGGGTTACCTCCAGGGTTCTCCAGGAGAAAGGCTTTACCTATTCTTACCCCGATCTTGAAGGTGCCCTGATAAGCTGTCTCGACGAGAGCTGATTACCGGTAAAGCGCTCCTGTCCCCGGGCACAGGATCAACTCTCGGTCGTCGGTAATCAGCACCTTGCCTGCATATCTCAGCTAAACAGGGATAATTATCTCCGCACTCCACGGTCCCTGCTAACGGATAATTTTTGCCAGTGCCTCTTCGTATCGCAGACGGGTTTTCCTGACGATTTCTTCAGGAAGCTTGGGCGGCGGCGGCGTTTTGTTCCAGTTGAGCGAGGAGAGATAATCCCGCAGGAACTGTTTGTCAAAACTGGGCTGCCCCTTTCCAGGCTTATATTCGTCGAGCGGCCAGAAACGGGAGGAGTCAGGAGTCAACACCTCGTCTATCAGTATCAGTTTTCCGTCTCTTTCACCGAGTTCAAATTTTGTGTCGGCGATAATAATGCCCTTGGCACGGGCATAGTCAGCAGCCGTTTGATAGAGTCTGACACTGATATCGGCTATTTCTTCCGCTCGCTCGGTCCCGACAAGTTCTTTCAACTGATCGATGGATATATTCTCATCATGATCGCCAATCTCGGCCTTGGTTGAAGGGGTAAACAGGGTGACGGGAAATTTTTCCGACTCCAGCATTCCCTCAGGCAATTGAAAGCCGCACACCATACTGCTTTTCTTGTAGGCACTCCAGAATGACCCGGAAATGTATCCCCGCACGATGCACTCAACGGAGAGCGGCTTCGTCTTCTTTACCAGCATTGACCTGCCCGCAAGTATCCCGGCATAAGGCTGGCAGGCGGCAGGGTATTCGGCGACATCGGCGCTGATCAGATGATTTTCGACAATGTCCTTGAGCAGATCGAACCAGAAGAGAGAAAGCTGCGTCAGAATCTTGCCCTTACCGGGTATAGCGTCTCCCA
>JAHEMX010000069.1 GCA_024643445.1 Desulfobulbaceae bacterium
GCTCAGCAATGCGAGTCAGGAGGAGAGGGATGCCTTTCATGCCGCATGGACAAGCAGACTGGACCGGATGACTCCTGCTGAAAAGGAGCAATTTGCCGGAACGGGAATGGGAAGAGGAAACGGTCTGAAAGATGGTACCGGTCGTTCAGACGGACCTGGCAGTGGACCGGGAGGTGGCAGCAGCAACGCCGGTTCAGGCGGGGGCCGAGGGAATGGGCCTGGAGATGGCAGTGGCAGTGGAAGCGGTGGCAACGGCGGCGGGAATGGTAACGGTAAAGGCCGCTGATGAAACGGTTGCCGAATGACCGGCGAAGAGGGGTCCTTGAAGTAACCTCGGAGACTTCTTCATTGCACCATCATCGCCGGTGATTGTTTGCTGAAGAAGTCTCCCTGGTCTTCCTGCCGTGCGACAGGGCTCCCGGCAGGGGGATGAAAAATTCCCTTTAACTCGTGGAAGAGAGCGACCAGATATTGATGCCGCCGTCCTGGGCGAACACATCAATTGCCTTCAGTTCTTCCTTGGTGAATGCGGGTTTGCTCAGGGCGCCGTAGCTATCTTCCAGCTGGGCGACACTGCTCGCGCCGATCAGGGCCGTGGTGACCCGATGATCCTTCAGCACCCAGGCGATGGCCATCTGCGCCAGGGTCTGCCCACGCTCTGCGGCTATATCGTTCAGACCTTGTATCCGTTTGATATTTTCCCCGGAGAGATGACCTTCCCGTATACTCTTTCCCTGGGAGGCGCGGCTTCCTTCCGGAATACCCTTCAGGTATTTATTGGTCAGGAGTCCCTGGGCCAGCGGCGAAAAGGAAATCATACCAATCCCCAGATCTTCCAGGGTGTCGAGCAGGCCGTCAGTTTCTACCCAGCGATTTAACATCGAGTAGCTTGGTTGATGGATCAGGCAGGGGGTACCGAGTTCCTTGAGGATGGCAACGGCCTCACGGGTTCTCTTGGAGTTGTAGGAAGACAGGCCGACATAGAGGGCCTTGCCCTGCCGGACGGCGGAATCCAGGGCTCCCATGGTTTCCTCGAGGGGTGTCTTGGGATCATACCGATGAGAGTAGAAAATATCCACATACTCCAGCCCCATCCGTTTCAGGCTCTGGTCCAGGCTGGAAAGCAGGGACTTCCGGCTGCCCCATTCGCCGTACGGGCCCGGCCACATCAGGTACCCCGCCTTGGTAGAGATCACCATTTCATCCCGATAGGGGGCGAAGTCTGTCTTCAGCATACGCCCGAAGAAACTCTCCGCTGAACCTGGAGGAGGGCCGTAATTGTTGGCCAGGTCAAAATGAGTAATACCCATATCAAAGGCTCTGCGGCAGATGGCCCGGGATGTCTTTTCATTGAAATCATGGCCGAAGTTGTGCCAGAGGCCGAATGAGATGGTCGGCAGTTGCAGGCCGCTCTTGCCGCAGTGGTTGTACCGCATGGATTCATATCTGTTTTCAGATGCGCTGTAGGTCATTTTTATCCTCTCTTTATAAATTGGAAGACGGACGCCGGTGCTCCCTTGCACTTTATCAGTCGGGGTATTTTTCTCGCAGGACTTTTTTATTTATTTTGCCGACACTTGTCTTGTCGATTGCATCCACGTACCGGACGCCAATGAGCAGGGCCAGTTTACTCATCATTCCCTTGTCGATGAAAGCCTTCACGTGGTTGACGATCTCCCTGGGGGCGGGGCGATCCACCCCGTTTTTGAGCACGATCAGGGCAAGCGGTTTCTCTCCCCACTTCTCGTCATGTATGCCGATGACGGCAACCTCGGATACTGCCGCATGTAGATTGATAAGGTCTTCGAGTTCAAGAGAGGAGAGCCATTCCCCGCCAATCTTGATGACATCTTTCATGCGGTCGGTGATCGTGACGTAATTGTTCCCGTCAATGGTTGCCACGTCTCCCGTGTGCAGATACCCGCTGCGCCAGAGTACTTCCGAGGTCCGTTTGTCCTTCCAGTAGCCCTGGGTAAGCCACGGGGCGCGGACCACTATTTCACCGACACTGCTGCCGTCCCGTGGAACGTCATGCATTTCTTCATCAACCACGCGCAACTGGACGAGCGGGAGCGGACGACCCGTTTTGCAGCGAATCTCGATTTCCTCTTCCCGGTCCCGTTCATCGTTGCCGACATGGGCAAGGGTCAGGACCGGACAGGTTTCAGACATGCCATATCCGGAAAAGATATCGATGCCTCTTTCTTTTGCCGCCTGACACATTTTCTTCGGCATTGCCGCGCCGCCAATGACCACTTTCCAGCCGGAAAGATCGATGTTGGCAAACTCGGGGCTGGCCATCAGCATGTGCATGATCGTCGGCACGCAGTGCGAGAAGGTGACTCCCTCTTTCTCGATGAGCTGCAGCAGGCTGTTTGGTGCATATTTCCCCGGGTATACCTGTTTCACCCCGACGGAGGTGGCAATGTAGGGAAAACCCCAGGCGTGGACGTGGAACATCGGGGTGATGGGCATGTAGACGTCTTTCTGATGAAAGCGACCCTGCTCCGCCGACGTGGCCAGTGCGGCGATGGTGCCGAGGGTGTGCAGCACCAGTTGTCGATGGCTGAAATAGACTCCTTTCGGCATACCGGTTGTACCGGTGGTATAGAAGGTCGTTGCCCTGGTGTTTTCATCAAAATCCGCGAAGGTGAAGGCAGCGGACGCGTTCTTCAGGAGATCCTCATATTCACCGGCAAGCGGTAATGAGGTTTCGGGTATTGTTTCCTCGTCGTTGAGCAGGATAAAGTCCCGGACGGTATCGATACGTCCCTTGATCTGTTCAAGAATCGGCAGGAACTCACCATTGACGAGCAGGTAATCGTCTTCGGCGTGATCGATGGTGTAGATGATCTGTTCGGGTGAAAGACGGACGTTTACCGTATGCAGAACCGCGCCGAGCATCGGAACGGCATAAAAACATTCCAGGTAGCGGTGGCTGTCCCAATCCATGACGGCTACCGTATCACCAGCTTTGACGCCGAGTCGAGTCAGCACATTGGCAAGCTTGCACACCCGGGCACGAAAATCCCGGTAGGTGAAGCGCATGCTGCCCCGGTAGACGATTTCCTGGGCCGGATTCTCCGCCACCGGTGCGAGAAAGAGATTTTTTATCAGCAGGGGATAGGCGTAGGCCGACGGGGTACGCTGGATAAGATTTTCGCTCATGGGGTGTTTCTCCGTGATGTTGATAGGGGGGCGCATGCTGCGCCATGGCGATCCTGGGTCAGGCCGGTTCTCAAATAAGGGCCTGCTTTACCTCTACCAGCATTCAAAGCGAAGTTTCAAGTTGTTTTCCCGGTTCACCCCGGATCACCGCGCCGTCAGGACCCACGCAACAGGAAGGATGCAACAGTCAGGCGAATCAGCCAGGCGGATACTTTTTTCACGTTTCCTCCAGGTGCAAAGACGACCGCTGACAAAAGGGCGGCTCCGGGCCGGAGCTTCCCCTTTGTTCTCTGCAGTAGAAGGGTAAAAGATCAACGGACCCTCAGGCGATCAGACGGCTACCGGGGCTGAAATATGGGGCAGGGGATCATAGTCAACCAGTTCAAAATCCTCGTACTTGAATTCATACAGGTCTTTGATGTCAGGGTTGATGTTCATAGTCGGCAGGCTTCGCGGAGTTCTGGTGAGCTGGAGTTTCGCCTGGTCGAAATGGTTGTTGTAGAGGTGAACATCACCGAAGGTGTGAACAAAATCGCCGGGCTTATAGCCGAGAACCTGGGCAATCATCATGGTGAAAAGGCTGTATGAGGCAATGTTGAAGGGGACACCAAGGAAAATGTCGGCACTGCGCTGATAGAGCTGGCAGGAAAGTTTCCCGTCGGCAACATAGAACTGGAACAGACAGTGGCAGGGCGGCAGTGCCATCTTCGGCACTTCTCCGATGTTCCAGGCGCAGACCAGGTGCCGGCGCGAATTGGGATTATTCGCGAGACTATCGAGCAGGATGCCGATCTGGTCAATTTTACGGCCGTCGGCGGTTGGCCAGCTTCGCCACTGCGAACCGTAGATAGGTCCGAGATCGCCATTCTCGTCGGCCCATTCATCCCAGATTCCCACCCCGTGCTCTTTCAGGTAGGCGGTATTCGTTTCACCTTTCAAAAACCATAACAATTCGTAAATGATCGAGCGCAGGTGCAGTTTCTTGGTGGTGAGGCAGGGGAAACCCTTGGAGAGGTCAAAGCGGAATTGCCGTCCGAACACGGAACGGGTGCCGGTGCCGGTACGATCTCCCCTGTCAGCCCCGTTATCCAGTATGTCTTGCAATAGATCAAGGTATGCGCGCATGGTCAGTCCTCATAGGTTTGAAGTTAGTCTTTCAAAGGTAGTAATTTATATGCAGCCATCAAGGGGCGGTGGCAAAAAAGTAGTTGTTGTTTGTTTCCCCCTTTTTTAAAAGGATTTTCCCTGCAGGATACAGCGGTCGTGTTCATGCATCCCCGTCTTTTTGGCTGTCATCCTGGCAGAATCAAGGAAACGAACAGGCAAGAGGCCCTCGCTGGATTTCACCGTTATCTTCCCAAAGTTCAGTGTAAATTTTGTTTTTTGACGGTTATTTGTGTTTGACAATGCCACATTGTGGGGGTAAAGTGTGGTTGAGATCTGAGAATGATTCTTATCGCAATGCTTCCTGGGGTGAAAGCCCGTTTTTTCCCAGCAGGAGGAGAAACCGCACATTACTTTTCAGGGTAAAACGAGGAAAGTGCATCCCAGCCACTTTCATGACGGAGGTTCTATGGCAAAGCCAAGACAGATTATACGACCAGAAGACATCACTATTTGTGAGTCTACCCAGCAGATGATAGCCAAGGCCCGCAGGGATGGGGTTGAGCTTTTCTTTGATCGTGCCGAAGAGGTGAAACCCTGCCCGATCGGCGAGAACTCGGCCTGCTGTAAACATTGCTCGATGGGCCCGTGCCGCATGAATCCGAGCGATCCCTACAAGCGGGTCGGTGTCTGCGGGGCCACCATCGATACCATTGCGGCGAGAAATTTCGGCCGAATGGTCGCCGCCGGTACCGCAGCGCACACCGATCACGGCATGGCGATGCTCGACCTGTTCCGCGGTGTTATCGAAGGGACCGTAAAGGATTTTGAAATCAAGGACACCCTCAAGCTCAATGAAGTGGCCGAATCACTTGACATCAAGACCGCGGGACGCTCGGTAAAGGATGTCGCCACCGATGTCTACAAGGCCCTCGAGTTGACTTATACCCAGGTTGACGGCGAGATCCCGCTGGTCAAGCGGGTGCCCAAGAAGACCCTTGAAACGTGGCGCAGGGAAGGTATCGTGCCGCGAGGAGCGATGCGGGAGATCATGGAAATGATGCACCGCACGGCGATGGGTGTTGATCAGGATTACGAGAATATCACCAAG
Source organism: Desulfobulbaceae bacterium (assembly GCA_024643445.1). Taxonomy (GTDB): domain Bacteria; phylum Desulfobacterota; class Desulfobulbia; order Desulfobulbales; family Desulfocapsaceae; genus Ww85. The sequence goes on from JAHEMX010000069.1 coordinate 5,384, forward strand.
CAGATCTCACGAACCGCCCTGGCCGACGGCTGGGGGGGCTCGATGGTCTCAACCGATATTTCCGATATTCTCTTCGGAACCCCTGCCCCTGTCGAGATAACGGTGGACATGGGGGTCCTGAAAGCGGACCAGGTCAACATTATCGTCCATGGCCATGAGCCGATCCTGCTCGAGGCGATGATGATTTCCGTCGAAGCGCCTTCCCTGAAGCAGATGGCTCAGGATGCCGGTGCCAAGGGCATCAACCTGGTGGGCATGTGCTGTTCCGGCCTGGACGTCATGTCGCGGCACGGCATACCCCATGCTGGAAACTTCTCTTCGACCGAGGCTGCCCTTGTTACCGGAGCGGTCGACGCGATGACCGTTGATATCCAGTGTATCAAACAGGATCTGCACAAGGTGGCCGGCTGCTACGATACCGAGTTTATCACGACCAACTACCGGGCTAAGATCGAGGGTGCCCAGCACATTCCACTCGATGAACATGATCCGATGAAATGCACCGATGAAATCATCATCAAGGCCATTCAGCGGTTCAAAAACCGGAAAATGGCCATTGAGATCCCGCAGAAACTGGCCAAGGGGGTGCACGGTTTCTCCCATGAATATATCAAATATATGCTCGGAGGATCATTTCGGGGTGGCTATGAACCGTTGAATGATAATATAATCAACGGACGTATCCGCGGCGTCGCCGGCGTGGTCGGCTGTACCAACCCGCGATCGAAACAGGACTTTTCACATGTCGAGCTGGTCAAGGAACTGATCAAGAATGATGTTCTCGTTGTCCAGACCGGTTGCTCGCAGATGGCCCTGGCCAAGGCGGGCCTGACGACACCGGGCGCTGCGGCGATGGCAGGCCGTGGGTTGGCCGAGGTCTGTGAGACGGTCGGTATTCCGCCGGTTCTTGGTCTTGGCGCCTGTGTCGACAACAGCAGGATCCTGATGGCGGTCTCGGAGATGGTGAAAACGGGGGGTCTCGGCGAGTCTATTGCCGATCTTCCGGTCGCGGGCTGCGCACCGGAATGGATGAGCGAGAAAGCCATCGCCATCGGCCAGTACTTTGTCGCTTCCGGCGTGTTTACGGTATTTGGCCATACCTTCCCGATTACCAAGGGAACGAGGTTCGAGAAGCACCTCTTCAGTGACCTCGAGGAGAAGGGCTTCGGCAAGTGGGGGTTCGCGGATTCCCCGCAGGAGATGGCCCGACTGATGATTGCGCACATTGATAAAAAGCGGAGGGAACTCGGCATTGACAAGGCGAGGGAACGAGTCCTGCTCGATATGGCGGACCGCCGTGCCCTTGAGGCGACTGCCTGATATATCGGACCCCCGGGCCGATCTTTCGGGAGAGGCCCGGGGCTGTCCTTCCCGGATGCCGTTACGGGGGGTGTGGCGCTGTGCCGGTAACTATTTTTAACGGGATTTACAGCTGGGACGGGAAACGGCACGGGAAGCGGGAGCCCGTTGCCTGGTTTCCCGGCTCGTATTACCTGCAGATCTTCAACCTGGCGGAGAACGGCCCGGGGGTTACCTTCCTCAAGCCCTATCTCTGTATTTATTCGGAAACCGGGAAGGGCCACTCAATCTCCGCCAATCCGGAAAAATTTGCGAAACAGGTCTGTATCGACTTCGCACTTGAGCTTGAGCGGGTGCTCTGGGTTGAGAAAATCCAGCGCGAGCACGGTCGCCATGAGATCATTGTCTTTACCAGGAGCAACCGGCTTGGAGAGAATCTCTTTTATAAACTCAGCAAACGGCCGCCAACCGATGCAGAATCGGTCCTGATTGACAGGCTCCGGGAAGATCCCGGGTGCTGATGGCCAGGCTCGTCCGTTTCACAACTTTGGCTACGCTGTTATGACCGATCGTATTGCCCTTGAAGAGCTCAGAAAGCGACTGCATGATCTCGATCAGAAGATTCTTGAGACCGAGAAACGGCTTCCCGCTCATTCCGTCAAGCCGCCGGTCATGCATGAACTGTTTGACCTGGAGGATGAGCGTGATCTGCTTTTAAAAGCGTTGGCCCAGGCCGGGGATGCCGCCTGAGATGCAGAAATCCCCTGTTTTCGAGGAAACGTATCACCACTATCTGGCTCAAATAGGCGGGCTGGACTACCTGTCCCGTGCTGCGATGCTTGGTGCGGAGGTTGATGGGGATTGCCTGATCATTCCCCTTTATAACTCCTCTTACCGTGTTTCCAAAGATGGCGTACAGCCGGTCCGCGGAAGCGGCATCACCGCCGCCGTCAGAGTCATTCTCTGCAAATACGTGCTGATGTGTCCCGCCGACATGCCGGCAACACCTGACAGGCTTATGACCTATCGTGAATTCAGGAACGCCGGCCCCCTGGTTTCCTATTTCACCGCTAACACCAACAAGACCATCGAATCGCAGTTTGCGGGTAAACTGGCCGAACTGAAAGAACGGGCGCTCAGACTGGGCGGTGTCGCTGAAACGAGTGCAACCCATGATCTTTCCCTGCATTTCCAGGCCCTGCCAAGAATACCGGTGATTCTCAATTTCAACGACAGCGATGAGCTGTTTCCGGCCAGTTGTTCCATCCTCTATAAGCAGACGGCAGAGCATTATCTCGACATGGAATGCCTGGCCATGACCGGGACCCTGCTTGCGGGCACCTTGATTAAACCGTAAGCCGCCTCACCGGCAGCTGCGGTCTTTTTCCCCTTCCTGCCCGACAATCTCCTGTTGTAAGCCTGACGTTCACCGGTTGATACCACCCGCGTTCCTGCGTCGCTTTTGTTATTTACCTACTTGCAGAGCCTCTTGCAAAATGGTCTTTTTGCTCAAAATCATGGCACGCATATGGCTGGCCGGGTTATAAGAGACCTGCCGGAACCTGCAGCCGATTTCACCCATCGTGACATCCGCCGGCAGGGAGTCACGGGTGAGAATGATTAAAATCAGGCAAGACCCGGAACAAATAATTGCCAATTTTCGCTCGGGGATGTATGCGATAAGCATGACCAGAAAAATGTTGCCGCTACCGCCTGACCGCTGAGATGGCATTTGTTTCAGAGTAAAGGTGAGGCCGGTTCGTTTTTCGGGGATGCTTGGAGATGCAGTTTCTCATCACCGCAATCCGGTTCAATCCGTGACAAAAGGAGACCATAGACTATGCCCGTCAATCTTGAAAATTTCAGACCTGCTTACGAAAAATGGGTTGCCGATAGCCTGGTCGATTATCAGGCCGGTAATATGAAAGAAATTGTCAAAAAGTACCCGTTTGTCGAGTCGACTGACATTCCCTGGACCCCCTATAGCGGGGTTCCCTCCGACCAAACCTTTGCCCTTATCACCAGCGGCGGTCTGTTCCTCAAGGACCAGCAGCCGCCCTTCGATACCAAGTCGATCCACGGGGACCTCTCCTTCCGGGAGATCCCCAGGACGGTTCGACAAACAGACCTGGATTTCGCGCACGCCCATTACGACCATTCGCTTGCCAGGCAGGACTTCAATATCGTTTTCCCTGTCGAACGTTTTTGCGAGCTGGAGGGGGATGGCATCGTCGGAAAAGTCGCCGAAACCCATTACAGCTTCAGCTACGTCAATGACGCAGCACGGCTGGTCACCGAAGCCGTTCCCGAGCTTTTGGACCGCATCAGGGCCCAGGGCGTCGATGTTTTGTTTATGGTGCCGGTCTGACCGAAGTGCCATCAGACCGTGGGTCTGATTCAGCGGATGGCCGAAGCTGCCGGGATCCCGACCATTTCCATGGGCAACGCAGCCGACCGGATGGCCTATATCAAACCGCCGCGCGCTCTGCTGGTCAAATTCGCTCGCGGCAGCATGCTGGGCGAGCCGGGAAACAGCCAGCGTCAGCGCCGTATCATCATGGATGCGCTCAGCGCTTTGCAGACCATGACCGAACCCGGCACTATAAGGGAACTGCCCTATCGGTGGAAACGTCCGGATCCGTCTTGACGGGCAACGGCTATGCTTCGTCGAAAGGGTGGGTTTATAACCGAGACGGCAGTGGTGAATGTAGTTGTGGCTGATAGCTATAAACAATCATAACAACTGGTTGATAGAGGATATGTCTGTCACTAATTAAACGGATCTTACTATGGAAACTGTATTGATTGAAGACGAATCTCTAAGAGACGGCCTGCAGTTTGAGAAGCAGGTTTTTTCCCTGGAGAATAAACTGCAGATATTCAACCTGCTCAGGAAATCAGGAGTCAAGCGAATCCAGGTTGGTTCTTTTGTCAATCCGAAGGTGGTGCCGCAAATGGCCGACACCGAGTCCCTCGTACAAGAGGTCATCGGCCAGGACGATGCGCTCGTCACCGGGCTCGTGCTCAACGACAAAGGGCTGATCCGGGCAATGAATTGCGGTCTTAAACATATCAGTCTTTCACTCTCCGCGAGTGATACGCATAGTCGCAAAAACGTTGGAAAACCTTATGATGAGGCACTGCTGCTGGTAAGTGAGCTTATCAAAACGGCAACAGCGGCCGGTATCTCGGTTCGCGCCGGGGTAATGTGTGCTTTCGGTTGTGTATACGAAGGAGCGATCCCCGAGGAAAAAGTCCTCAAAACGCTTGCCTGTCTGGCGGAAACCGGAGCGGTTGAGTTCAATCTGGCCGATACGACAGGCATGGCCAATCCGCGGTCGATCAGGCACCTGGTTGCACAGGCCCTGCCTCTGTTGCCGAAGGATAGCCTGTCCCTGCATTTGCACGATACACGGGGGGTGGCCATCGCCAATATGGTTTCCGGTTATGAAGCCGGGGCGCGTATCTTTGACACCAGTGCCGGAGGCTTGGGGGGGTGTCCGGTCGTCAAAGGGGCTGCCGGAAACATCGCCACGGAGGATGCGGTCAACGTGTTTGAAGCGATGGGCGTGTCCACCGGTATCGATCTTGAAAAAATTTGTGAAGTCGGCCGCCTGTACGAAAGCCTGCTGGCAAGAAAACTCCCCGTCCGGATGGGCAGGGTTTTGCAGAGTCTGCACGAGTGTGCCAATCCGTAATCAATTTTGATCATAAATTTCTAAAGGGGAATGAGCATGTCCACGAACAGCAGGCTGCCGTTGGAAGGTATAAATGTCATAGAGCTTGGTCATACGGTCATGGGGCCGACGTGCGGACTCATTTTGGCCGACATGGGTGCGAATGTCTATAAAGTTGAAAGGACTGGAAAGGGTGATGATACCCGTTGGCTGAAAGGGTTTGGGGCAGGTTTCTTCACGTACCTCAACCGCAATAAACGCAGTCTTTCCATCGATCTTAAATCAGAACGAGGCAAAGATATCCTTCTCAAAATCATAGGAAAAGCTGATGTTCTGATCGAAAATTTCGGACCGGGAACGGTTGAACGACTGGGCGTGGGGTACGATGCCTGTAAGGAAATTAATCCTCGACTCATCTATTGTTCCCTCAAGGGGTTTATGCCGGGTCCTTACGAGAATCGACCGGCTCTGGATGAAGTTGTGCAAATGATGGGGGGATTGGCCTATATGACCGGCCCTTCCGGTCGGCCGCTTCGCGCCGGTGCTTCGGTCACGGATATTTTTGGGGGCAGTTACGGGGCTATCGGTATCCTCGCCGCTTTACATGAACGGCATCAAACGGGAAAAGGGCAACTTGTCCAGGCGACGCTGTATGAATCGCTGGCATTTCTGGTCGGCCAGCATATCGCCGTGGAAGCAATTACCGGCGAAGAGCCTCCGCCCATGCCTGAACGGGGGCGGGCCTGGTCCGTATACGACCTGTTCACCACGGTCGACGATGAGCAGGTATTTATCGGCGTCACCTCGGATCGACACTGGCAGAGAATGTGTGCGACGTTCGGTTTTACTGACTGGGAAAGTAATACCGAGCTGGCCACGAACCAGGGAAGGATTGAAGCCCGCAACTGGTTCCTGCCCGAATTGAACAGGCGCCTGGGCACGAAGACAAAGGCTGAA
>JAHEMX010000519.1 GCA_024643445.1 Desulfobulbaceae bacterium
ATCAGGTTGAAAAAGGTGGTTTTCCCGGCCCCATTGGAGCCGATGATGCCGGCAATTTCATTTTCGTGCAGTGAGTAATTGACATGATCGACGGCGACCATTTCGCCAAATCTTTTGGTTACATTTTCAGTTCGGATAATTTCCGGACTCATGCGTGCATTCACATTAAACCTCGTCTAAGAAGGAACATCCCGGCGTCGAAAAACGTGGCGCCGGGATGTTCAGGTCTTTAGTAACCTAAAGATGCCGGGGTGGGCATGACGGAATCGCCGCCCTGATAACCTTCCACGGAAAAGAGATCCCAATCATTCTTCATCTCCTTGGGTCCCTTGCCTTTGACGAGAAAGGCTGCATACTTGTAGACTGCCGAATGGTCTTCTTTGCGCCATTGGGCAGGCCCCTTGACGGAATCGAATTTCCCGTCATTTGCGAGCAGGGAACTAGACACCTTGGCTGCATCAAAATCACCGGCGGCTTCAAAGCCGCGGAACATTTCCATATAAGCTACATAGGCGATAGTGGCATAGGCGTCGGGGGGAGCATTATACTTGGCCTGATATAAAGCGGTGAATTCATCGGCTGCCTTGGTCAGCGCCGGATCACCGATACTGCTCAGGTCATAATAAAAATAATGCATGGCGTAGATGCCCTCCAGTACTTCGGGCGGAATACCCTTGGCAACGACATTGGTCATGAAGGCATTGAATATTGTCATGTCTTTCTGCAGACCCATCTGATAACTCTGCTTCAGAAGATTGACCGCATCACCGGCAAACTGCGCAGAAATAAATACGTCGGGGTTTGCTGCTTTGACCTTCTGCAAGGTCGTTGTATAGTCTGCGGTACCCTTTGATAACTCGTCGTAACCGACGATTTCAGCGCCGAGTTCCTTGGCGGCGGCATAAATGCCGTCACGGATATCCCAGCCCCAGCTGTCCGCCCGGGCCAGAACGAAAATTCTTTTCTTGCCCAGCACCTTGATTGCTGCTGAACCGTCCATGTAGCCGACCGTCCAGGGGCTGAAAGCTGCGGCGAAGGTGGAATCGGAAAGCTTGCCTTTTTCAAAAGCCTCCTTGGCCATGACACAAACCGGAAAATAGGGCAGGGGCTCTTTCTTGACAACTGCATTAATGGCAAAGGCGAGAGGCGACCAGGTCTGGCCGCCGAGGCCCATTATTCCTTCGGAGCGCATGTACTGGTAGCGCCTGACGCCGACATCCAGTTTCGCCTCATCATCCGCGACCACTCCTTCCACCTGCACCTTGCCCCAGGGCATATTCAATCCGCCCTTTTTGTTGATAACGTCCACCGCCAGGAGGGCACCTTCCTTCTGGGTTTCGGCGACGGCACCGAACACACCGGTCAACGGCAGCAATATACCTACTTTGATTTTACTTGGGTTGGCCCCGAACGCGTTGTTGAAGGCAAAAGCAACCAGCAACGGAAAGATAGAGAGTAAGATCAGATATTTTTTCATTTGTTCCTCCCTGCTTGAGTGGTGGGTATAATGGATCTATCCAAAATGAAACATGAGTTTGTATCTATCGTCACCTCCTATTGCAGCATGGTTAAAGTACATTCGCCCTGTACTCGTTTTAAAGCCCTGATCCGGATACCGTCATTGCCCTTCGGGCAATTAATACGGCCAAAGCAGCCTCTTCTTCCTGTCAAGCAAAACCCGGCAACGTCTTGCGCTGTTCCGGGGCACCATCAATCGCTGCTGCTTTCTCATTGCCAAGCGGTTATACCAGCATCAACCTGCCGCCGTTGACATCGATGGTGGCACCGGTGATATAGCGACTTTCATCACTGGCGAGAAAGGTGATCACATCCGAGATTTCCTCCGGTTGCGCCAACCGGCCAAGCGGACAGGCCTTGGTAAACATTTCTTTTTTTTCGGGTGTCAGCAGGTTTTTTACCCGTTCGGTCATTGTCGTGCCCGGCGCAACCGTATTGGCAGTTATACCATATTTCCCGACATCTTTGGCAAGATACTGGGTCAACATCGCAACGGCTGCTTTGGCCGAGGCATAGTGAACGGGAGAGGTGCCGGCGCTGGTACTGCGACCGGCCAGAGAACCCAGGTTGATGATCCGCCCCCAGCCCGAGCGCTTCATGAACGGGAGCACCGCCCTGCAGCAGAGGAAGACACCTTTCAGGTTGACATCGATGACCTGGTCCCAGTCCTCTTCCTTGATGTCTTCAAAACCGGCATAGGACTTGTAGCCCCCGGCACAGGTTACCAGGATGTCGATGCCGCCCATGAAGGCGTCGGCAGCGGACATCAGCGATTCCACCTGTTTGCGGGAGGTGACATCAGCGACAAAACCCCTGACTGTCCCACCCTGGGAAACAACCCTGGCGGCGACTTTTTCAACATCAGCCTGATGCAGGTCGGCGAGGGATACGGAGGCTCCCTGCGCAGCAAATTCCAGGGCCGTGGCAATAGCAATGCCTCCGGCTGCACCGGTAATAACAGCGTGCTTTCCTTCCAGACGCCCGGGTTTCATATGTTGCACATTTCCCCCCAGGATCGTGTGGCGCAAACCTTCACCATCACGATCCCCCTGTAATGTCAAAAGTTATCCGGTGAAAACAATCTTCCCGTCAATGAATGGTCCAGCCGCCATCGACCATCAGTATGTGGCCCACAACCATATCCGACAGACCGCTGCACAGGAACAAGGTCGCTCCGATGAGATCCTCAGGCTGGGCCCATCGCCCGGCCGGGAGCTGTTCCAGGGCCCAATCCTTGTAGCCGGGTCTTTGCAGCAGTTCACGGCGGGTTGGTGTTTCTGTAATACAGGGAGCGACGCTGTTGACATTGATTCCTTTGGCCGCCCACTCGTTTGCCAGGGCGCGGGTAAGATGGTGTACGCCGGCTTTTGCAGCCGAGTAGACACAACGGCCACGAAAGGCTACCTCGGCCAGGTTCGATCCCAGGTTTACAATTTTGCCGCGCCCCTGTTTGATCATTATTGGCGCAACGGCCTGGGCCAGAAAAAAAGGGGCTTTTAAACTGGTATCCAG
>JAHEMX010000520.1 GCA_024643445.1 Desulfobulbaceae bacterium
GTCAACAAGACGCTCATGCCGATGACAACGAGCGCCTGATCGATGCCGGTGCTGTCGCTGAGGATACCGAAGAGTACCGGTGCTGCAGCGCCGGCACTGAGGGCAAGAGTATAAAACAGCCCGTAGGCGCGGGGAAGACGGTCCGGGTCAATAAAATCGGCTACGGTTCCGTAGAGAACCGAGGAGGTGCCGTTCAGGGCCATCCCGGTCACCGGCAGCAGAAACCAGACCGAGAGCATCGGCAGAAAAACGACCCCCAGAATGCACAGGCCCGTGAGCAGTTCGGTGATGATCACGGTGCGAACAATACCCACCCGCTCGGCAATGAGACCGCAGACGAGCTTTCCCGTTGCACCTCCCGCAAATATCAGGCTGAGAGCAAAGCCAATCGACGGTCCCTCGACCCCCTTGCCGATCAGGAGAAAAGGAACAAAGGTCAGGAAGGCCATGCGGCACGAGCTGTCGATCATGCTGATCGAGGAAAGGACAAAGAATCCGATCCGGTTTTCTATGCCCCAGCCCTTCAGGTTCACTTTGGCTTTAACAGGGCGTGTCTTTTCCGGGGCAAATCGCCCTATCAGGAAAAAAAGCAGTATCCCGGAAACTACGACAGCGGACCCGCAGGCATGAACACCTTCCCGCCATCCCCACAGCGCAATTATCCCGGAAACCGCGAACGGCACAACAGCCTTGCCGAGATCACCGGTGAAATTGTAGGTTCCCAGGGCGGCTCGAACCGGCCCCCCCCGGTAGGCGCGGGAAACGAGCGCCGACACCAGCGGGTGCTGGGTTGACGCACCACTGCCAAGGATCAGAACACCGAACAACAGGCTGATATAACCCGCGGCAAACCCGGTAATGATGAAACCCAGCCCGGCCAGCATCGTTCCCAGGGCCAGGACGATTCTTTCGCCGATCTTCTCGGCCAGTATGCCTGCGGGGACCTGCAGCGAAGCCAGCGCCCCGGTTGAACACATCTTGATCAGGCCCACTTGAGCATGATTGAGACCAAAGGCCTCCGCCCAGATCGGCAACAGGACAAACTGGCTGTCAGTCAGGCCGTCATGGATGAAATGGGCGAGCCCCCCAGTCGCAAGAGTCCCATGCCTTCTGGCGGAAGATCGTTCAGAACGTTTTACTGAGACACCCAAAACCAAACCCTTCACCAAAAGTTAAATTGTCCTTCAGATGCTTCCGCCGCTGGTTTCATTCCGGCTGTTTCACTCCGGAAGCATTCGCTATGCCCGAGTCACCCGGTCTCTTACCCGATATCATGTGATGAGCGATGGGAATCAACAAACCGATACCAATCGCCTTATACTATCGCCAAGGTTATTGGCAATGGTAATCTTCATCCTGGATGAGAACAGCAACGTTTTTCCCTGGCAGAGCTTATTGACTCGCTCTTCCTGAGCGAACTCAGGCCCGGGGTAAGCCGACAGGGAAAAAGCACCCGGCCCTCAACGAGAGAAACAAGGGATGGACAATACCTACCTGGAGACCCTGGAAAACGAGACAGTGCAGAGACAAAATCCGATATGCAACGTCACATGGGAACAGCAATACAGGATACTGTCCGCGTAACTCCTTCGTAACGCCAATTTGTTCGTTCTGCAGCCATCGCGTATCCGGCCCCATGATGGCCTGAAGAGCTCTTTCAACGGGCAAATCCAGCGCTATTACAACGATTTCATATGCCCCGTCTAGTCTACGATCTAGTTAAATTAGCTCGGAATATTTTGATTTGGTATTGACTTTACCAGGAGCATCGTATAAAAAATCTAAGAACCATTCCAGCGTACTAGAAACAAGGGAGTACTATGACGGTGAGTCTTTCCAGCAATTATCATCCCCATCGCCAAAAAGACGCATTGCTCCCTGTTAGTTTTCTATCATTTATTTTCCCTATTTTCTTTTTTTCCCCATCGGCCCGATTCTTCTTCCTGATTGATGAAGAGCAGCAGCACCATCCGATTCCCTCGTTTCTGAAGTGGGGGAATGGTGCCGGGGCCACTATATACAGTAAAGGAAACTCGACAGCATAACGAGGCTGTCAAGGATTGGCGGTTCGCCCAAGATAATGTGAGGCAAAGGGTTTATGATGAAGTTTGTCGGCGGCTATAACTTAATGCTTGAAGGTAAGCCCTCTGGTCAAGTGACCAGACATACGGATCCTGATGTCCTTCACCTTCCTCTCTTTTCACGTGGTTTTGATTTCACCGCTCTGCGGGTTGAACACGGCGAAGTGGTAAAGCGGGGGCAGATCCTCGCCGGCGATCCGGTTCATTATTTTGTTCCGCTTCTCGCGCCGATGAACGGAACGGTGAACCTGGAAGCGTCCGAGGGGCATGTCACCCTGGAAAACCTTTCCGGCTCTGCCGATGGTTCTGCCGGTGACAGTTTCGAAAAAATTGACAACGAAGACCGGCGACAGACCCTGTTGCGACTCGGAGTCTGGTCATTCATGGCTCTAGTGAGTGACGGCTCGCTTCCGGATCCGGAAAACACGCCTGAAGCACTGATCATTACCACTGCGCGTCTCGAGCCTTTTTTCCCAAGCCCGGACGTCTTCCTCATGGAACAGTTCGATCGTTTTGCTGATGGTCTCCTGCAGCTCCACCGGGCTTTGGGCGACACACCAATCCATCTTGTCATGCCCCAGACCGCATCGGAAGTCACCAGCCAGCTGCAGCGCATGGCCAGTGAAAACAGCGGTTGGCTGAAGTTGTTTGAGGTGCCGGAGCTCTACCCCTATGACAGTCCTGCCCTTGCCGCCCAGAAACTTGGGCTCAATCCTGAAACCGTCTGGACGATTGACGCGCAGGGTGTACTTGGTGCGGAACAGGCCTTGAACCATGGCCGGCCCTATGTAACGCGTGTCATATCGGTCGGCGGTCCTGCGGCCAGCAAGCCCGCGCACTATCGCCTGCCGATCGGCTACCCGCTCTCCTCTTTACTGGAGCAGGGCGCTGAACGGCTGGAGGTGAGGATGATCGATGGCGGCATCTTGACCGGCCGGGCAATTGA
>JAHEMX010000070.1 GCA_024643445.1 Desulfobulbaceae bacterium
CATGATCCCTGCCAAGAGGCTCTGGGAAGTGAGGCTGTCTCCGTAGGCCGGCCGGGAAATGTTCGGTGCTGCGTCCGGTTCATGCATCAGGTCCATGACACCGCTTCGGGCCCAGAAGGCCACCGAATCATATCCTCCGACATTCTTTTCTGGACCTCGCCTGCCGTATCCGGTCAGGTTGGCATAAATAATATCGCGCTTGCGTGCAGATAGTAATTCATAGGTGAGATTGAATTTTTCCATCTCGTACGGCCTGAGATTGTTCAGGAAGACATCGGCCGTTTCGACAAGCGCATGGATGATCTGCTGTCCCTCCGGGGAACCGAGATTTACCGTCAGACTCTTCTTGTTGCGATCAACGTGTTCCCATATGTAATTGACATCATGTGGTTTTGCCCACCCTGCCATACCGGCGGCCAGCAGATGACGCTGCAGATCACCCCGCTTCGGCGGCTCGACATGGATAACATCTGCCCCCCAACTGCCCATCAGCATTCCGGCAAGCGGCATCGCAAATGCGCCCCCGACTTCGACCACTCGTATCCCTTCAAGCCCTTTTACCATCCTTTTTCACCTGTCTGAAGTTATGCCTGATAAAACCTTACCGCTTTTAAGTCTAGAAAACAGATCCACTGATTTTGATGTCGTCCAGCAACGGCCTGATATCCGTTAATTTATCAAGATCACGCGTCGATTGAACCAATTGAAGGCAACCGTGGGAACTAAGGACTGCACCGGCAAGACTGTTGAATTTAGCAATTATCTCGTCCCAGGAAAGCGGGTTCTCCGGGTCACCTTTCGGGTGTTCAAGAGCGGCCGATACTTCTCTGCCATCGCGGCTGATGATGGTAACCTTTGCTGGCCATTTTCTCGGAAAATCCTTCTCGATTTCCTGGTCTTGTACGCAGGTGACCCGAAGCATCAATTGTTTTATCTCTTCCGAAGAGATGTTTTCCAGACAATACTGGTCAAGAAAGGCGTTCTTCTTTGCTATCGCTATTGCCGCTCCAAAGGGCATGCTGAACTGGGCATCTACGATCGATGCCGGATGACTCTTGAACTCCGGCGGATCGGCTACGAGCGCAAACCCTGCCTTGAGAATACTGACCCGCACCTGCTCGATGTCTTCGGGTGCAAGTTCATGATCTTCAACCATCTTCAGGATGCAGTCGATGGCCCCCTGCTTGTAGCGACAGCAGGCGTGCGGTTTGATGCTCGTATTCATCACTTCAAACGGACTGCCCCAGCCGGCAAGTACCTTGTCGGGGTCTGATTTTCCGGAATAGGCATGCAGAAAGCCGAACTTTCCTTCAACGATTGTTTGCGGCCCGGTAAATCCTTCCCTGGCGAGCAGGGCAGCAACGAGGCCGCTATGGGCAGACCAGCCGGCGTGAAACCGCTTGGTAAAGGCCCCGTCACTGAGAAATTCCAGAGATCCGGCGGCCTGGCTTCCGGCTATGCCAAGGGCGTGCATCGTCTGTTTCGTGTCAAGCTTGAATATCTTAGATGCCGCGGCCGCAGCGCCAAGCGTGCCGCAGGTACCGGTGGGATGAAAGCCCTGGGCATAATGCGCAGCCGGATCAAGGGCAATACCAAGCTTCACCATGACTTCATAGCCGTTAACAATTCCTTCCATGAGTTCAGGCCCTGAACAGCCGATCATGTAGCCGGCTGAAAGCGCCGCCGACATGACCGATACCGCGGGATGGAGCGACGCCGCATTTACCACGTCATCGAGTTCGAGCGAGTGGGCGGCAGTACCGAGGCCAAGTGCTGCATAAGGGCCATCGACCTTCAGTCCGGTGGCGATAACCGGCACTCCGGCCCTATCCTGCCGCGTGGAAAGAAACCGGTACACGGGAGCAGATGATTCGCTGAGCGTTCCTCGTATCGCAACGCCGAGATAGTCCAGCAACAGGTATTTGACCCGATCACAGAGATCATTACCCAGGTCGGCATAGGATAAGTCCTGGCATTTCTGTGCCATTTCTCTTGTCAGACCCATAATTAAATCCTCATTTTGAGATGGAGCATTGCTTTTCACGGTGATATTCAGGCGGGTTTGATCTCACCATTTTTGGCCAGGGCAATAAAATGGGCCACATCGATTTCCTTTGGACAGACAAACGAGCAGGCCTGGGATGAATGACAGCGATAAATGCCGTTTTCACTATACAGGGTATCGAAACGGGACTGCTTTTCCTGCTCCCGCGGATCCATGACGCGTACAATGGCAGCCAGCATGGCATTTGGACCGAGAAAATTATGGTGACTGCTGATGCAGGCTGAAGCGCAGCAGAAACAGTTGATGCATCGGGTGGCATCGACATACCGTTCAAGTTCTTCGGGGCTGATCTGATGCTCTTCCCCCTTTTCTCCGAGCGGTTTTGGTTTTATGATATACGGTTTGACCTTATCCACACGACCATAGGCCTTGTCGGTGTCAATGACCAAATCCCTGATCACCGGCGCAACATCAAGGGGTTCAATGGTGAAGGTGGTGGTGTCAAAGTAGTGCACCGCATTCTCCACCAGGAGTTCACAGGAAAGAAGCGGTTTCCCGTTAATTTTCATGGAACAGCTGCCGCACTGGCCATGTTCGCAAGATGATCCCCAGGCGAGCGTCGCATCCTGCTCGTCATTGACCTTGCGCAGAACATCAACAAAACGCATGATTCTGCCGGCCTTGACCTGATAGGTGTCTATCCAGCGTTTATCGGTATCAGGATCATACCGATGCACGTTCAGAGTGATATCGTAAAACGACTCCATCATTTTCACCTGTTTCGTAAGTGCTCAACGACATCTCGCAGGAGCATTGATTTATTTTTCAGTATTTCCTTTCGATGATGGCAAACTTTTCGTGCTGCTCTCCACCTGCCTTAAAAATACTCATATCCACTTCACGTCGTCCTGATTCGGTGATGCCGAAATCAATCATTGAAATGAGGGTGTGGTGGTTGTATTCATCTTTTCGATCAGGATAGTCATCGCGGAAATGGGCTCCCCTGGACTCTTTTCTGTCAAGAGCTGCCTGGCAGATCACCATGCTCACCGCCAGCAGGTTATCAAGTTCCCAGCGCTGCACCAATTCCTGGTTCATCGCAAGACTCCGGCCTGCCAGCGCGGTGTTTTCTGCCCGGACTTTCAACTCGGAGAGTATCTGGATTGCCTCCTCAATACCCTTCTCGGTTCGAAAGACACTGACGTTTTCCGTCATTATCCGGCGCAGACTGCTGCGGATAAGACCGAGGCTGTCTTTTTTTCCGGCCTGCAGGTATCCTGAGAAACGTTCAATAAACCGTTTGCCGTCACTTTCCGGATTATGACTCGGCCCTTTTTCGATTGCAGCGACAACACGGTCGGCAACCAGTTTCCCCATGGTAATCAGTTCCAGGATAGAGTTTGTCCCCAGTCGGTTAAAACCGTGAAAACTTGCCGCGGCGCATTCGCCGATGGCATACAGTCCTTCGATAATGTTCTGGGAGGCATCTTCGACCTCACCGTATTCGTTGGTCGGAATCCCTCCCATATGATAATGGTTACTCGGCCGAACGGGACAAAGATCTGTTTTGGGATCAAGATTCACGTAACGTTTGAAAAAACTGGAGACTTCCGGGATCTGTTTTTCATGAACTTCGGCCGGCAGATGACGAAGATCAATCCACACATGGGGGATATTATGATCGGGATTCATGACGCCCCTCCCCTCCCTGATCTCCGATTCAATGGCTCTGGCAACAAGATCCCTCGGGGCCAGTTCCTTCATCTTCGGCGCATAGTTGACCATGAACGGTTCAAAAGCCGCATTCCTGAGGATGCCGCCAACCGAGCGCAGCGTCTCGCTGGCAAGAATTCCAGGACCGACAATGCCGGTAGGGTGGAACTGAACGGCTTCCGGGTCCATGACCGGCAGGCCGCTTTGCAGCACCAGGGCAAGTCCGTCACCGGTGTTCTGGCGGCAATTGGTCGTTACCTGGAAGACCTGTCCGCTCCCGCCGCTGGCAAAAATGGTTGCCTTGGCCAGAATTTTCACAAAGGTCCCCTCTTTCTGCCTGAAGACGATACACCCCGAACACGCTCCGTTCTTGATCAGTAATTCTACCGCAAGGCATTGATTGATGAAGGTGATACCCCGTTTCAGTGTTTCGCCCCAACCGGTATCCATGATGCCCTTGCCGGTCCTGTCGGCCTCAAAGACGGCGCGATGGACCGAGGCCTCCCCAAAATTTCTGGTATGCCCGCCAAAGGTCCTTTTACTGAGCCGACCCTGCGGATCACGCGAAAAATGCATGCCCCGGTTCTCGAGCCAGAGAATCTGCTCCCAGGCAGATTCACATATCTTTTTAACAACGTTCTGGTCAGCGGTGCAGTCGGATCCTTTCCAGGTATCGAACATATGGAACAGGGTGGAGTCCAGCGGATCCTTCGGATCTACTGCCGCCAGGCCTCCCTGAGCGGTGGATGTATGGGACTTCTGGGGATGGGATACCTTGGTCAGGGCAACCACATTGGCGTTCGGCTTTTGTTCCAGAATTTCAGCCGCACAGCGCAGTGCTGCCCCACCGGCGCCGATAATCAGCACATCGCAACGCATCGTCGCGTCAAGTTTCAGGTAATTGCGCATAGTCATTCCTTATCCGACTGAGAAAATCAGGTTCACGCCAATCCAGGCAAAGAGCGTCGCCAGGATGGCGATGCTGAAGGTGGAGATAATCTGCAAGCGCCGTGATGAGAGATAATCACGGCTGATTCCGAATATTCCGTATGCGCCGTGATAAAGAACGGAACATACCAGCAAAAAATCAACGAGTTTGATAAAGGAACTGCTCATCCTCGTTATGATTACCTGCGCATCACGACCGGTGGACGGATCAAGGTGCATGTACAGCATGTGTGCAGGGATCATGACGAACAGGAAAGCCCCGCTGATCCTTTGCAGTTTCCAGGCAAGAGATGCATGGGATTGTCTTGTTTTCTTTATGGTTATAAAGGTGATGAAAAGACTGACCACAAACAGGTAAACCCAGAACAGGATGGCCGATACACTCTGGTTTCCGATTGCCATAAAAAAACCGAGGAGAACGATATAGGACAGGGACAGGACAAAAACCCAGCCAAGCACAAGCTGATCCCGGCGATTAGCAAACAGTTCATAAAGCAGCAACCTGCCGCCGTTGAGACAATGGTAAATAACGGGAATACCAAGCAGCCATTCAAAAAAGGTGGGGAACAGAGAACCAAACATCAGCATCTTGCTGGTAAACACTGCCGGATCCTGCAGGGTGGAGAGCGTGATAATATGAAAACAGACATAGATGGCCAAAAGCACGCCGCTGATGCGGTGTGACCAAGAGATGAGGTACGGCCAGCCATGGGTCCTTGAGAGATCCTGCATATACTGGATACCTGCGATTTTTCTGATATTGCTGGCTAACATGAAGATTCTCCCTGATCGTAACCGGGATCTACCGGCAGATGATGATATCGACATGGGTGTCAGGCACCCTCTTTACGTTCAAAGGCTTCCAGATAATGCAGAAATGAATCAAGGGCCATATTGATATGGTGCTCAACCAGTTTCCTGAGGTATTCAGGATCGGTATCTCTTGATTGAAAGCATTGCATTATTTCCTGGTGCACGCGATAGGATTTTTCCAGGTCTTCCTGGTAATATTGATAGGAAAAACGGTGCCAGAGACTCTGCATGCGCAGGTTCTGCAGGGTGGTTTTAAGCAACTCATTGCCGGCACTGTCGATGAACAGCTCATGAAAACGGAGATGGTGGGAATAGTAGGAATTGATATTCTTTGCCGCCACCGCTCTCCCCATGAGGTCCAGTGCTTTCTCCATGCGGGCCAGCGTCTCATCTGAGATTTTCTGGACGGCAAGTTGGGCGGCAAGACCTTCAAGAGCAGCACGAATCGGAAAATTTTCCTCAATATCATAACGGCTGATCCGCTTAACGAACGAACCTCGCCGTGGGATAATTTCTATCAAGCCGAGTTTTTCCAACTCACGGAAAGCCTCGCGCAGCGGCGACCGGCTGACGCCAAAGCGGTTCTGCAGGTCATGCTCTCCCAGTTGTTCGCCGCCTCTGAATTCTCCTTCAAGAATGGCAATCTTGAGCGTTTCGGCTATTTGCGCGCCAAGGCCGACCGGTTTTTTTATTTCGGTGAGTGTATCGGGTAATGCCATGAGAAGAACCGATAAGATGGTTGAAAACAGCGCAACGCTGTCGATCATACTATTGTCGACAATTCTACCACGCCCAAGAGATACGTCAACAATTATCACGCGGAGGTGTCATTCGTTTCAAACGAGAAGACCAGGCCACCCCGTTGACCGTTTACAAGGCTGGACCCATCCCCTACAGGCCACACTCTTCATTGATCAATATGATCTTGATACGTTTTTTCGGGTAGGACTTTTCGTTTATGACCCAGGTGTTGCAGATTCGGTCCGGGCTGCTGCAGTCCATGCAGTAAGCTGTTTTCATGCAGGGAGTCTTCCACCCCTCATGCCTGATGGCATTAATCGGAGCCGCATGGGATTTGATCCGCTCCATGGCCGAATCGACGTCTTTAACCAGCTTGTTTCTGCCGATAAGAAGCACCACGTGTTTCGGCCCGAAGGTGATGCCCCCTACCCTGTTTCCTACCATGTCAAGGTTAACCAGCTTGCCCGTTTCGGTGATCGCATTTGAACCGGTGAGAAAGAGATCAACCAGCAAGGCCTGACGGCGTCTTTCGATCAATATGCCCCGCTCCACACCCTTGGCGAAGGTATCGATAATCTCAATGTTTTGCTGTCGTCTTAATTGCTCTAAAATGGGAGTTGCCCGCAGGGTGATCGAGTCTCCCCAGCTAACTGTTTTAATCTGCAGATTCGGTAGAATCTCATTGGAAAAGATGATTCCGGCCTCTTGAGTGTTTCCGGCAATGAATACTTCGAAATTGTTGTTTTCAAGCGCCTTTTTACACCTTTCCAGCCGCAGAGTCCAATAATGCTCCTTCCAAGCTTGCATTGTGTTTTCCGTCAGGTAAAAAACTTATTTAAGCGCCCGATAATAAGAATCGAGCGTATACACGGCAGCCAGTGGATTATGTCCGGTTACCCGGTCCTTTACGGCAAGAACCGTGCATGGTGCATCAGCATATTTGAGGAACAGGGAATCATGTCCGACACAGAGCCCGAGCAGGATATTGAATTCCGTTTTTTCCCGGTTCAGCACCTCTGCCTGGAGGATAGGGTTGCACATCGACTCGAACTGACCGACAGAAATTTTCTCATCCTCCTTTAACCCGAGTTCCTCCTTTGGTACCCTGCCGATTTTACAGATGGCAGAGACCATATGCAGGCCCCGCGATGAAAAAATCTTCTCAACCATGCCGGCCTCTTTTCTCAGCCCCATGCAGAAGGCCATGCCAATCTTGCGATAGCCCATCCGCTCGATGAACTCCATGATCTCTTCTATCCGCGGTTTGGCTGGGCGGACCTTTTCATAACCCAGTTCACGGTTGCTATACCCGTCTTTTTCCTGTCTGGAAGCCTGGCGGGCAAATTCGAAATTTTCATCCTGCTTATAGAGCAGAAGGGTATCATCGATAATGGTCTGGTCAGCCGCTGTCGGACAATTTTTCGGATGTTTTCCGCCCTCCTTACGACAAATTCTGTCATCTGCCTTAATTGAACAGCGGGCGCAATTGGGTGATGTATCCTGCATCTCTTCTCTCCTGCACAAGCGTTATGTTTTTTGGGTCAAGACTATTGGAAACCGAGATTACCCCATTTTCAATCTCGCGTCATGAAAGATTGTAATATAAGCAATCGTATCAGCCGTTCATGGCCCCTTAAAAGCTTGTCCGTTGCAGCTCTCGTGGATGGATCCGTTATTCATTTTCCTCGATTTTTCGGCATTGGAACGGTATGATCTCTGGTATAAAAAAAAATGATAACGGGCCATTCCGATCGGACAGGTATCTATCAGAATGTCTTGAAAAATCAGGGTGACCTTTAAAATAAAACGGTAAATAACATGAGTAAGCCAGGATTCAGAGGTGTCTTCCCTTATCTCGTTTCACCTGTTCAGGAAAACGGAGAGATTAACACCTCCGTGCTGGCCAGATTATGCGAGGATCTTATCAACAGCGGCGTTCACGGACTGACGCCACTCGGTTCCACCGGCGAATTTGCCTACCTCGGCTGGCAGCTGCGCAGACAGGTCGTTGAAACCGTTATTTCTGTAAACAAAAATCGCGTGCCGGTCATAGCGGGGGTAGCGTCAACAACCACCGCAGATGCAAGATTTCAGGCCAGAGAATTCGAGCGCATGGGATGCAACGGCATCCTGGCCATCCTGGAAACTTATTTCCCTGTTAGCGATGAGGGCATATATTCTTATTTCAAGGCCATTGCCGATGCGGTTTCCGTTCCGGTAATTCTCTACACCAACCCGAATTTTCAGCGCTCTGACCTGAGCCTGGCGCTGATCGAGAAACTGAGCCACATTGAAAATATCAGCTACATCAAGGATGCTTCGAACAATACCGGCCGATTGCTTTCCATCATGAATCTGGTTGAGGGCCGCATGCAGGTTTTTGCCGCATCCGCCCATATACCGGTCTGCGTCATGCTGATCGGCGGTGTCGGCTGGATGGCCGGACCTGCCTGTGTCGCAGCAAAACAGAGTGTCGAGCTCTATGATCTCTGCTGCCAGGGAAACTGGGATGAAGCGATGCTGCGTCAACGTCCTTTCTGGCGTCTGAACCAGGTTTTCGCCAAGTACAACCTTGCCGCCTGTATCAAGGGAGGGTTGGAACTGCAGGGCTACCCTGTCGGACCACCCTTGCCTCCCCAGGCCGCATTGTCACCCGAAGGGATTGCCGATGTGCGAAACGCCCTGCTGGCAATCGGTGCGCTGTAAGCTGCTGACGATCTAACCGCAAGGGTTTCTGGCTCCCCAGTGCATTTCTATTTTGCCTGCCACTCCTCAATGACTTCACGCGCCGCCCTGAAGGCATCGATGCCCGCCGGAATACCGCAATAGACGGCAGACTGCAGGAGCACCTCCTGAATCTCTTCTACACTGCAGCCGTTTCTCAACGCGCCAAGGACGTGGGCCCTGAGTTCCGCCGGCGCTTTGAGCGCGGCCAGGAAGGCGATGGTAACAAGGCTCCTGGTTCGCCGGGAAAGGACCTCTCTGGTCCATATCTCACCCCAGCAATTCTCGGCTACCAGATCCTGCAGTGGTTTTGAAAACGCTGTTGCATTCTTTGTCGCCCGGTCTACGTATTCATCTCCAAGTACCTCTCTTCTGACCGCCATACCCCGTTTATATTTATCAGTACCCATCGTCACTCCTCCTGCATGTGTTCATTGTCAGTGTAAAAAAAATTCTGTTTTCGTCTTGTCGATGATCTGTTTGCCTGTGTTAAGATCCGCCTTGCTATCCGGGTTAACTACTTGAGTCCCCAGCGGCCATGGGTCGGCCCATATAATTCCCAATCATTTTTCTGGCACTTTTGAAACCACTCCATAAAAGACAGGTCCCTGCGCGCGGGCGAATCCGGAAAGCTCAGGTAGAACCGGGCCTCCCCTTTTCTGTCCGGCTTTCTGCTGATACGCAGCGGTGCGTAACTGGACTTTGCCTCATCCAGCAGCATGATCGCCTCATTGATGTCATGCAGCGGTATGCTCAGATTAAAAGAAAACTCCCTGCTCATAACCCTATCTCCAAAAGGCTTCTTGGTTTTTCATGGAAAACGAGTACACCGGTACCCCTGGTTAGTAACATAAACGCTATCCAACAGGAAAGGAAGATGATCTGTAAATCGTGCAGCACGAGCCATCCGATAGCGGAATATACCTATTCTATAGCCTTATCGTATAGTTGTCTTGGATCAGAGGCGCCGGCAAGAAGAAATGGTCAACGGTGGGCGCAATTGAGCGGGAAGCAACACAGACATCTTTTCCCGGCACTCGCGCCAAGTGCCGGGTGATTGATTTAAAAATTAGTCTGGACGGTGTAGAGGGGCAGCGCGTGTTTTGAGAAACGGGAACGATAACGATTGTCCAGGTAACGGAGAAACTCTTCACGGGTAAAATATTCGCCATGATTCCGGGTAAACCAGAATAGTACCTTCCGTCTCTCAGGTTCGCTGATGCTGTTCCAGATCTTTAGTACTGAATCGATATAGATACTCTTCATAACCACCTCCATTCCTTGAATTTTAATGGAGCGTGTAACAGCTGCTTAGCGAAGAGCAGCCCGAGGAAACGATCGTATTTTACCCTGAAACTGATAATAATTCAACTCTGCAGCTTCCCTGTTTGATGCACGGCCCAGCTGAATGCGGCATTGATATTGCTGCCTGCAAATTCTGGCAGCTCGGGCAGGTATTCTCTAAAGAGTGACCGCATTCGGCCGGCCGCCACCATCGCAGGCTTGTGTACCGACATGTCGGCGTTCATATCGCCTCGGAATAAGCACCCTCCCCTGTCTGCTCCCTGAGGAGAAGGCAAGGTCAGCAGACAGGTGTACGGCTTGAACTGGTGAATGCTGCATAAACCGTTCTCAAGCAGACCGCACCACTTGTTGTCTGCTTCAAGCAGGCCGGCCAGGTATGATTTTTCTATCGCCACCACATTAAGATCGTAGGAAAGCAGGATATCAAAGGTCTCAACATCGTATCTGCTGGCCATGTTGCAGCAATGGTGACAATTTTCGTAGCAGCTACTCAGGTAGATGTCGCCTTCGGTTATCGCCCGATTGATTGAGCCCCTGTCTTGGGCACCCCAGGTTAAAATCGCGGCCATACGTAGGGCTGGAGTTAATATCTGGAAATACTTTTCTGAAATATTAAATGCTTGGCGATCAATAGCCAGCTGTGCCGCAACCCGGTCCCTCACCTCGCATACCAGCTCAAAAGGCAACATTCCTGCTGTAATCTTCATGCCTGCCCCCGTTAGTTCCACCGACGCCTACCATAAACTATAGAGCCGATACGGGGAGGTGTCTATTGGTCAGGCGGCAGGGGCACCTGTTTTCTCGGCGAATTAAAGATACTGCATTGATAAAAAACAACCACAGCAGAACCTGGGGACAGGACACGTATCTCACCTATCCATCGATTCGTCTTAGAGCTTTTGGACCATGGTTAAAAGATCAACATATCTGGGTTAAGGGAACGTGTCCATCATTGCTCACCGTTCCCGCCGTCATCACTGAGCTGAGCGTCATGTTCGGCGACGCTGTCATCTGTCGTTACTGAATCAGGGGGGGCTAGGCCGGGAAGAGCG
>JAHEMX010000521.1 GCA_024643445.1 Desulfobulbaceae bacterium
AACCAGCAAATGGCCAGAGCTGATGCGTCCGGTGTTTACAGCTGAACGACATTGGCTGCAGCCGGTCCTTTCGGACCGTCGGTTATCTCAAACGATACCTTGGCGCCTTCGTCCAGGGATTTGAAACCCTGAGCCTGGATTGCCGAGTGGTGAACAAAAACATCGTCACCATTAGCCTGGGCAATAAATCCGAAACCTTTTGCATCGTTAAACCACTTTACTGTTCCTTCTACCATTTTGTACTACTCCTATGTAGTGGTCCCCTAAGGACCATCTTGAATGGGCCGTAACTTTATTGTGCGGCCCGTAATAAGCGTTTTGTCGTCAAAACGCGAAATATCTTGCTGCTATCTGGTTGCAAAACCGAAATCAAATGATGTCGATCGGTTGCGCTGGGATGATTTCTTGCCGCGAGCTTGTCGCTTGTTTTTTTCATCCCGGGGAGCAGCGGGTTGTTTTTCCAATTTTTTACCATACTCAGCGCGAATCGAGGTCGGTTTTTCCCTCCGCTCAGTCAGGTGCGGGGCCGGGAGCGGGTTCCCGTTAATGGTCAAACTTGAACCGAGCGTTCGCTGCAGCGCCTTGATCATTTTCTGATCGTCGGGAGTGGCGAAGGTAATTGCCTCGCCCGTCTTGCAGGCCCGACCGGTTCGACCGGTCCGGTGCGTGTAGGTTTCGCTGTTTTCCGGCATGTCGAAGTTGATCACATGGGAAATGCCGGATACATCGATACCGCGAGCGGCGATGTCTGTTGCCACAAGAATGTTGTAGGTTCCTCTTTTGAAACCATCAAGGGCCTCCTGGCGCTTCTGCTGTGACATATTGCCCTGAAGGGCGGCTGCTCTATGCCCGAATTTCTCCAGCTGCAGGGCCAGGCTCCTGGCCTTGTGCTTCGTCCTGGTAAAGACCAGGGCGGTTGTTATCCTTTTATCCTGCAGAAGGGATTTGAGCAGGACAACTTTTCCCTTCATGTCAACCCGGCACATGATGTGGGAGATCGTTGCGATGGACTTCTCATGGTCGATCTGCACCGTAACAGGATTGGTCAGTATGTCCTCGACAAGGGACCTGATCTCTTTGGGCATGGTTGCGGAAAAGACCAGGTTCTGACGCTGTTTCGGCAGTTTGCCGATGATGCGCCGGATATCAGGCAGAAAGCCCTGGTCGAACATGTGGTCGGCTTCATCGAGGACGAGCATCTCCACTGCGGACAGGTTCACCGCCCGGTCATTGACCAGGTCGAGAAGGCGACCGGGACAGGCGACAACAATCTCCACACCCCGTTTGATTTTGTTTATCTGGGCCTGCCTGCTGACCCCGCCATAGACGACAACGCTGCGAAGGCTGGTGCCTTTGGACAGCTTGCCGATGTAGCTGTTGGTTTGTTCGGCCAGTTCCCGCGTGGGGGAAATAATCAGGGCACGAACCTTGTTTTTGGGACCGGAACAGAGACGCTGCAGGATCGGCAGCACGAATGCCGCCGTTTTGCCGGTACCGGTCTGGGCCAGACCCATCAGGTCGCGTCCCTTTAAAACCGGTTCGATCGCCTGCTCCTGGATAGGGGTCGGTGAAACGTACCCGCAATTATCAAGGGCGGTCTGGATCTGGTCATGAAACTGAAATTTTTTAAAACTCATTAAAACTCCTCGAGAGTGATATGTGAACGCGGGATTGCCTTATTGTCTTACCAATCCGCGGTTCTGCACTGCATGAAAGCTGCAAATAGTTAATTAAATTGAAATGATAGTAAGTGGTAAAATTTCTTGGGATTACGACCTGGTGATCACGAGAAACAAAGTGTTCCGGGAATCATTCAGTGGTTTTCCTGCCTGTACTTGTAGGGTGAATTACAAACGGTTTCGGTTTGCCAGGATCAGCCGCCCCATTCCGTATGGGAGCCGCGCTGCTTCTCTGACCACCAGCGTGTGCCTGGCAAGACCGCTGCCAGGTAACATCTTTATTGCCTTTTACCATCTTTTGTTCGCTGCATCCGTCTATGCGAAACACTGTGATCGCCTGGTATGAGGATCGGTTCAGATGTGAACCGTCTTTCGACAATCTGCAAAAAAACTTCGACGATGGCAAACGGTGCGGGAAATAAACAACGCTGACAGGAAACGTGAAGGAGTGTGTTTCTGCATTAATAATTTCAAACTGCGGCAACTATAATCGTTGTTTTTGTTTTAGCAAGAGAAATAAATATCCCGGGCCTTGCACGGGGGTGGAATCCGGGCCGCAAAGCCTACGTGGCAGTAGATCCGCAGGATCACAAAAAATATTGTAGATTGCTTCCTGCCTGTTTCCCTGGCGCCAAACAGGCTGTTTTACCTAAGCAGAACAGTTTAGCCTCTTACGGGGGCAGAGAATGCGCTCTTTTAATCCCCCAGTGGAAAGACAAAGTTCAACATGCCAGAGTAGGTTGCCACTTCAGCCTGGTAGCCTGCCGAACCAAGCAGTTCGATGCGCATCTGGTCCGGATCTTTCGGTTTCCGTTTCAGACCGAAGCGAAAGGCAAGTCCCGGTTCACTTTTGCCGCTGCTGCCAATGGCCAGTGTGTCTCCCCAGACATAGGTAAACTCCTGCTTGTCGTCGGAGATATTGGTCAGAAAGGTGACCACGCCGGCAAGTGCCAGGCGGTAATCGATATCCTCACTGGCCTGGTATTGCTTCACCCATTGCAGTCCACCTTCAAGATTGAGCCACCAGGTGTCCCTGCTCGTGAAGTCGAGGGTGAACAGCGGGAATCCCTTTTCATTTAGACTGTCCTGATGAACATAACTCAGCGTTGCCAGGGCAAAGGGTTGAAGCACGGTCTGCTGATCAGTATTTTCATATCCGAGACTGAAAAATGCCGAGGTTGCATCCCTTGCCCCGCCAGCGGTTACGAAGGGGACACCCCGGTAATTGAAGGTGCGCTCCTGCTCACCATTGTGGCGTGTTACCAACAGGCTTGTGGTAAACCGGCTGGTTTCATTATCGTCGATATAGAAAATACCGGCACCAAAATTATCGGATTTATATTCCCC
>JAHEMX010000522.1 GCA_024643445.1 Desulfobulbaceae bacterium
TATGCTTCGGTCGCAGGGACTTCTTTCGCCGCGCCTCACGTGGCCGGAGCCATGGGGCTGCTCTTGAGTGCCCAGCCCACCCGCACTATTGCCGATATTGAGTCCGCATTAACGCAATCGGCCCAGGACCTGGGTGCGCTCGGTCCCGATAATGACAACGGCAGCGGCCTGCTCGATGTTGCCGGTGCATACGCGTGGCTTGGTCAGAATCAAGTACCGTGTACGGACAGTGACGGGGACGGCTACTGCGCTGAAGCGGATGGTCCGACACTGCAGGACTGTAACGATTCACTGGCATCTGTTCATCCCGGTGGTGTGGAAGTAAAGCATGACGGAATTGACCAGGACTGCAACGGTTATGATCTGACCATTGATATTATTGCGGCGAACTACGTTGTCAGCAGCCAGACGCTCACCGTAGAGGCGACCACCAGCCTGGGCAAGGATGGCGGACTCGAGCTTGCAGGGTACGGATCAATGCAGTGGAACAGGAAGAAGGGGAAATGGGCACTTTCCGTGGGTTCTGTTTTGCAGGATCCGGCAACCGTGACGGTGCTCGGCCCTGAAGGCGAAGAATCGGCCGCAACCACCGTTGACACTGGCGGCGGCTCCGGTGGCGGCGGCAACGGCGGCGGCAAGGGAAAGAACAAGTAACGCTGGGCGAACGTGCTTGGGCATCTTGCTCCTCCCTTGATTGTTTCGGGCATGGACATATGATTGTCGATTACGGCTCTATCCCTCACCGACAGGGATAGGAGCCGGAAATCGGCGGATGACTATCCCAAAGCAGGCAACCTCGCCGTTTTTCAAACCCGAGATCGGTTGTGTACAAAGAACAGGGCGGAGACTCCCGCTCATCTGAATACAACCGTTGCACCGATTGTATAGAATAGAGATAATGATGGGGATCCGCATGTTTAAATATGCCGTCATAACGGTTACGGCAAACATTCTGCTGTCCGTGACAGCGCTCACGGCAAGCGCCCAGGTACTTGTAGCTGCACCCGATTCATTCGGCGTCCCTTTTCCCGGCGCCCTTGTCGTCGATTCATTCGGCGTGCTCAGCAACGATACACTTGACGGCGCGAACGCCGGGGAAAGCGGGGTCACGGTGACACTGCTCAGCAGCGTCAGTTCCGGCACACTCAGTTGTAGCACGAACGCATCCCTCCAACTCTGTCCGGACGGGTCATTCGACTACGAGCCCGATCCCACCTATAACGGTATCGACACCTTCACCTATCGCGCCACCGCGGGAGCTATCACCAGTGACGCCACGGTAACACTGACGGCCTGCACCGGTGGACCTGATCTTTTTACCTGCTGGCAGGAGTTGTCGTACATCGCCAAGCTGAAAGAGCTGGGGTACATCGCCTTCCAGGAAGGATTCGAGAACAGCGACGTATGGGGTTCCGTGCGGTCGAGCTTCGGCATAACCTATAAAGCCGACAATATCATCAGCAGGGGGATCAAGTGGCAGGCGAACCATCCGCTCACCAATAAGATCACGACAAGTCCGGGTTCACAGGACGATAACGGATCGTGGGAGGGTTCTGATCCTGATCATGGCTATGCGACAGGAGCCCTGACGTTCTGCCAGGCCTTCGACAACCCGCCGCCTGAATGTCTGCTGCATGACGGCCTAACGGGCATACGCGAGCCAAGCCAAAGCGCCCTACATGGCGCCGGAGGCTATGTCAGAGGAACGACGGGATCCAACATAGCCATCATTCTCGATGCGAACGCACCGGTCAACGTGGGTAAATTGCCCGATCCCGGCTATCGTTTTTTTGGGGTGATCGATGCCGGCGTCAGCGGGTTCACCAGATTCGAGTTCCAGGAACTGGACGGCAAAGTGGAACAGAGAAAGCACATCTGGTTAGACAATTTCATCTTTGCCGTCCCCTATGGGCTTGAACATGCTCTTACGGCCCTGCAGATTGTAAGCAACATCCAGCCGGCGTTGCGCTTTCCCACCGCAATTGGCGTAGACGGCAACGGCGCTATCGGCCTGGGTGATGCAATTCACATCCTCCGTGAAGTGGCAGGGATGCCCTGATCGTTTCGGCACCCACTTCCCCCTGACCAGAAGACAGACGCAGAGCACCAACAACCGCATGGTTCCGGAACATCCCGGGAAACGCATACCAATCCTTAATGGAAAGGATCATTACCCGGCCGATCAGCTCCAGTGGTTCGACCGATGCTGATCAGTCGGCCTCATCTGCCTGGTCATACATCCCTCATAGAGCAATGCGATCACCCTTGCGCAATAAAATTGGAAGCCAGCCAACACCTACCGCACGCGTCGCTGTTTATTTTGAAAAAAAAAGGACTTAGGTGTAAACACCTAAGTCCTCACTGCAACTGGAGCCACCGAGCGGAGTCGAACCGCTGACCTGATGATTACGAATCAACTGCTCTACCAACTGAGCTACGGTGGCCTTCGGATGAGGCTGTTTATATCAGGTACGAATTTAAAATTCAATAACAATACCAATTAAAGATAATTATCAGACTGCCGTTTGTCCCGGCCACTCCGGCCACCATTCCCCCCTTTGTTCCCGTTTCACTATTCTCTTTAAGTACAAGGCGAGAGATCGCTTTTTTACTGACCTTTTCGATAGCCTCCCTTATTTTTTCAGCATTTCGGCGTCGATCGCGTATCTGCAAAGACAAGGACTGGATTTTTTTGTATAGTGGCTCAGTAATTGTATAATCAGCAAATAATGCAAGCAACCAGCTGTCTTACTGACCAGATCACGCCCCTGGAGATGATGTTCACCAGCAGACAGTACACCAACGGCTTCATGACTCTAGCGTTCCTGCTCCTCCTTTCAGGAGGGTGCTCGGAAGAACGTGAGGCGGCTGTTACCAAGGAACAGCAGACTGCAGCAGGCAGCTGCATCGGTTGCCACAGGATGGAGCTCGATAAAAACCACCAGCTGGCATGTACCTCCTGTCACGGCGGAAAAGGAGATACCGGATCACAGCAGCAGGCGCATCAGGATCTCGTT
>JAHEMX010000071.1 GCA_024643445.1 Desulfobulbaceae bacterium
GTATCGTTGCACCATACGATATCGACAAGAGTCTCGATGATCTCGCAGAGCTGGTCAGGTCGTGTTTTGATATGGATCAGGTGCATCGTCTGCTGGGAATGTAGTGACGGTTCGCCATGATATTTTATCTATATATTGGTGCGGCCCTGGCGCTTGATCTTGTTTTCGGAGATCCACGATGGTTCGCTCATCCGGTCAGGCTCATCGGTTGGCTCTGTACCATTCTCGAGGCGCAGACGCGAAAACTCGCACCCGCTGTTTCTTTGCGATGGTGCGGTTTTCTCGCCTTTCTTGCCGTAATCGCTGTAAGCGCAGGGATAACAATCGCTCTTCTTGGACTGCTCTCGTCTTTCAGCCGGCTTGCGGCCGAATGGTTCGCCCTGATCATTCTTTATTTTTGTCTTGCCGCCGGAGACCTTATCCATCACAGCAAAGCTGTCCATAAGATGCTTGCAGTCGGAGATGTTGCATTGGCCCGGCAGGAAGTTGCAAAACTTGTCGGCAGAGATACCGGGCAGCTCGATGAAGCTGCAATAACCAGGGCCTGTATCGAGTCGGTCGCTGAAAATCTTGTGGATGGAATCACCGCCCCGCTTTTCTGGGCTGTTACCGCAAGTCTGTTTGCCCCGGTGCTGGCAGTTCCACCCATTTTTGCAGCAGCCCTTGGCGCTGTTTCATACAAGGCGGTCAATACCATGGACTCTATGTATGGCTATAAAAATGAAAAATATCTGGAGTTCGGCTGGTTTGCGGCCAGGTTTGACGATGTTGCAAATTACCTGCCCGCACGGATAAGCGGCCTCTGTGTGGTTGCCGCCGCCTGTCTGCTGGGCTATAACTGCAGATCCTCGCTGGGGATATTCCTTCGCGACCGCCTGCAGAGCACCAGCCCGAACAGCGGACATACGGAAGCTTCATTTGCCGGAGCACTTGGTATACGATTGGGGGGCGAAAGCTCCTATTTCGGGACAAGGATAAATAAACCTCTGATAGGCAAGGAATTAGGCGTTCCCGTTGCCTTTGACATCATCAAAAGCAATCGGCTCGTTATTGGTGCTACGGGAGTGTTCTGCACCCTCATGTTGTGCTGCCATGGACTCATCCACATCATATTGCCATGACTGATAAACCGGCATTTATTATTGCTGCGACCAAGAGCGGGGCCGGCAAAACGACGCTGACACTGGGGATCATGTCTGCACTGGTAAAACGCGGCTACCGGGTACAGCCCTATAAATGCGGACCTGATTTCATCGATCCAACCCTGCATACACTCGTTACCGGAAATACATCATACAATATCGATTTGAAGATGATGGGTGAAGCCTGCTGCCGGACGACCTTTTTCCAGCATGGGCAAGAAAGCGACGTGCTGATACTGGAAGGGGTGATGGGACTGTTTGACGGCGGGGAAGCGAGTACTGCAGCCGTAGCCAGGAGTTTGAACCTACCGGTCTTTCTCATTATTGATGCCCAATCCTCTGCGGAAAGCGCTGCTGCCGTATTGAAAGGTTTCGAGACCTATGACCCCCGGGTCAGGCTTGGCGGAGTAATTTTCAATAAAATAGGCTCCTCCCGTCATCGTGACCTTATTGATTCGGCGCTTGCCGGCCGGAGCACGGTTCCGGTAATCGGCTACATGGCTCGCGAGGACATGTTTCATATACCCGAACGCCACCTCGGCCTCTTTATGGGCAGCGAGAATCCGCTCGATGCGCAGGCGCTCGCGGCCCTGGCCGCCTCTATCGAAAACAATCTCGACCTCGACCGGATGCTGGAAGAAGCTGGCAGCGTCTCCGTCCAGCCTCCACCATTCACCGCACCCCTGTCGGCGCAGCGCAAGAAAAGGCGCATCGGAGTCAGCATGGATGAAGCCTTCTGCTTTTATTACCAGCAAAATCTCGAATTATTTGCCAGGGAAGGGTTTCAGGTTGTTCCGTTCAGTCCCCTGCATGATAAAAAGCTGCCAGCCGATCTGCAGATGATATATCTCTGTGGCGGCTATCCTGAAAATTTTGCCGCGAATCTTGCCCGAAACCAGTCAATGATGGCTTCCATTCAAAAGGCCCATACGGATGATATTCCCATTTATGCAGAGTGCGGCGGATTTATGTACCTGTGTAAAACGCTTACGGACAATGACGCTGTCAGCCACTCGATGACCGGGCTTTTTCCCTTCCACACCGCAATGAACAAACAGTTGAGACGACTTGGATACCGGGTGGTAACACTACGGGAAAACTGTTGGCTGGGAAATAAAGGAGACGTCCTGTACGGTCACGAATTTCACTACTCCGATATCACCTCCCTCCCTTGCGGAGAGAATAAAAATAAAAAAATTAGAAAGTTATACAGACTTGATAATAATTATCATGAAGGCTATAGTAGCGGTTCCGCCATCGGAAGCTATGTGCACCTGCACTTTGTCAATACACCTGCGGTCTTTCGCCACATGATCGCAAAAATCGACTCATGAGACGACAAACCATGACCCTTCTAAGAAACATTCCTCCATTGGAAATCGAATCCCGCAGTTTCTCTATTATAGAAAATGAATTTTTCCAGAGAACAGAACTGGAGAAGGCGTCTATTGATCCGTTGGAATTTGCCATCATCAGAAGAGTGATCCACGCCACCGGCGATTTCAGTTTTGCCAAGACGATGATTTTTAATGAGGATGCAGCGCGTATCGGCATTGAAGCAATGCGAGAAGGAAGCGACATCTTTATTGATGTCGGTATGGGAGCCTCAGGGATCAACAGGACCATTCTGGGCTCCTTTGGCGGTCAGGTTATCTGTCCTATCACAGAACCAGGAATTACCGAAAGAGCCAGGGAACTGGGGAAAACAAGAACAGAAACTGCCCTACGCTCAATTGCTGACAGGCAACCGGGTATAATCGCCGTCGGCAATGCTCCAACCGCTCTGATTGCAGCGATGGAACTCATCGATGAGGGGCATCTGAAACCGGCACTGGTTATTGGCGTACCCGTTGGTTTTGTTAACGCAGAAGAATCCAAAGACCTTCTAGGAACGAAAGAATATCCATTTATTACCAACAAGGGGAGAAAAGGCGGAAGTCCCGTCGCGGTGGCAATCATCAACGCGCTGTTAAAGTTAAGCCAGGAATAAGCTCGTTGTAAGGAGGGTGTAAAAGTCAGCCATTTTCAGGCATCTTTAGATAACTGCAGGAAAATAGATGTAGGTAATATCGATTACATTACTCCTCGAAATGATCCTGCAAAGGTCTGGTCCAAGAAAAATCTTCAATTCTACGACAGGTCAGCTGCGCGACGGAGGAAGTAGCCATCCTGTTGCTGTCTTGACAATTATCTCCCCTGGTGCTACAGGTGGACGACATTTCATTTTCACCTGAAAACAAATAGACGAGGATCTACCCATGGAAAGAACATTCGCCATTATCAAGCCTGATGCTTTTGCTGCCGGAAACGGCGGTAGAATTATTTCAAGAATTTATTCGGAAGGTTTTAAGGTTGTCGGGCTTAAAAAACTGTACCTCAGCAAAATTGAAGCTGAAGGGTTCTATGCCGTTCATCGTGAGAGGCCATTTTTCGGCGAGTTAACCGATTTTATGAGCAGTGGTCCCTGCATCGTCATGGTTCTTGAAGCAGAGGGCGCCATCGTTAAATGGCGCGAACTGATGGGGGCCACGAACCCTGCCGCTGCAAAACCGGGAACACTGAGAAATGAATTTGGTTCTTCGGTAGGCGAAAATGCTACCCATGGTTCTGATGCACCCGAGACCGCCGCCTTTGAAATGGCCTATTTTTTCTCCGGTCTCGAATTGCTCTAGCCTGGCGATCACTGCGTGGCATGTCGGCCTGAGCGTGTGGTTCAAGTCGACATGTAATGCGGGCTATACGGTTATACCTCGCCCTTTTTATCTCAAAGAGATGATCAACTGGTTTTAGATGTGACCTTGCAATCGAGTTGACCACGGTGCAGGGTGACCCGTATCTCATCATCAATTTCAAGCTGATCCACATCCGTGATGATCTGAGCCGTTTCAGCACCTTTGCCGGAAACAATAGCATATCCCCGTGCCAGGGTGGCAAGGGGACTGAGCGAGTCGAGCACCGCAGCAGCCTGTTGCAGCTCTCTCATCTTTGCGTTCAGATGCTGAGCCATTGTTTGCTGCAGTTTTTCGGCGAGATGGCTCACCCGTGTCTGCTGGCTCAGTATCCGGTGGCTCGGCAGACAATGATGCAGTCTTTGCTCTAAAGTTGAAAAGAGGTGCAGCATCCGCTCAATCTTCCTGGTGATGGCGCTCGAAAGTCGTGAGGAAAGTGCATCCAGCCTGAGTGTCGGGTGATAGAATGCCGAATCAAAGGTGGCAAGAACCCTGTTGGCCCTGTCGAGACGCTGGGATATGCTTGCAAAACGGTATTGGCAGTTCCTCCCCATGCGGGCCAGAAGACTCATTACTCTATCCCGGTAGAGTCTGCCATCAGGTACGATCAACTCTGCTGCCGCAGTTGGTGTTGCTCCGCGAACATCGGCACAAAAATCAGCGATGGTGAAATCGGTTTCATGGCCGATCCCGGTTACAATCGGAATTGTTGCATTGAAAAGCGCCTGCGCCAGCCGTTCATCATTAAAGGCCCAAAGATCTTCTATCGATCCTCCTCCGCGACACAAGACAATGACATCAGGTCTCAGGGTGTGGGCAGCTTTGATAGCTTCGCAGATAAGCTCTGCGGAACCTTCGCCCTGCACCGGCACCGGAAGCAACTGCACGTGCAGCGACACATTCCGCCTGCGGCAGACGGAGAGAAAATCATGTACAGCGGCTCCACCCGGAGACGTAATCAGAGCAATAGTGCTGATAGATGCGGGAAGAGGACGTTTTCTGCTCTGCTCAAAGAAGCCGAGTCCTTTCAACTTTTGCTTGAGATTTTCGAAGGCTAGCTGCAACTGACCGGCACCATGAAAATCTATGGTATCGATGATAATCTGATATTCGCCGCGTGGCTCATACAGCGACAACTTGCCGTCGCAGACAACCTGCTGTCCCTCCTTGGGTTCTTCCGGCAGATAACGTTGCTGATTTTTAAAGAGTACCGCCTTGATCTGGGCATGCTCATCCTTCAGGATAAAATAATAATGACCTGAATGGGGGCGCCGGATCGTTGATATCTCACCGATGATCCGAACAAAGTGAAATTGTCCTTCGATGAGTTGAGCTAGTTCCCGATTAATCTCGCTTACCGTTTTGATCGTTTTGCTGTGGGTCGGAAAATGCATATGAATCGAAACAGAGATGTTGTTTGTGCTTCTTTACCGATGGACACACCACTGCATTTATACTATAAATGACTCGCTGGATCCAAAACAAATAGCATGATTATTTTTAAGATTGTCCCGGAGGATGATAATGGCCAAAGAAAATATATTCGACAAAGAATGGGTTGATGAGAGAGACAAAAATAATCTCGAAGGACTGCTTGAGCAGTTTAACCTGCCGCCGCGAGCTATTTCATTTGTTCGTAAAAACAAAAGATTGGTACAGATTGCTATCGGAATCCTGATACTCGCAGTTGTGTCCTGGTCTTTTTATAATTCATATCAAAAAAACAGAGTAGAGGAGGCCAACTCCGCGCTGTCAGCGGCACTGAACAAGGAAACCGAGCAACGGCTCAATGCCCTGGCTGGCGTTGAAAAAGATTTTTCCGGAACCGATGCGGCACTGTGGGCCGAGATAAAGAGCGCACAGGAATTGGCAACCTCTGGGAAAATTGCCGAGGCGAACAAAATCTACCAAGAGCTGCTTGCTGCCGTTTCGGCAAAGTCATTATTGAAATCGCTGCTGATTATCGGTGCAGCCCAGACAAATGAAGCGCTCGGACAATATCCCGCAGCCTTGAGTGGTTATCAGGAATTAAAGGGAATTGATGGTTATCAGGAAATCGGTTTTAGCGGACTTGCCAGGATCTATGAAATCCAGGGCGAATCAGACAAGGCCCTTGATGCATACAAACAACATCTTGCCTTTCTTGAAAGCAAAGGAACCGTTGGTCAGACCGCGCTGATCGAAGAGAGAATGACACGTTTGAAGGCCAAAAAGTGATCGTTGCCAGCACTATTGCATCATGCCGGTCCGAACTGAACCAATGGCGGCAGGCCGGGCTCTCCATTGCTCTTGTACCTACCATGGGCTATTTTCATGAGGGTCATCTTGCCCTGATGAGAAAAGGTCGTGAATTGTGCGACAGAGTTGTCGCCAGTCTCTTTGTCAATCCTACACAATTTGGTCCCCATGAAGACCTCGCCGTCTATCCGAGTGATTATGACGGGGACTGCCGAAAAGCGGATCAGACCGGCGTCAATCTTTTATTCAGCCCGAAGACAGACCTGATGTATCAGCAGGCACACCAGACAACGGTACAGGTACATGAATTGACCAAGGGGCTCTGCGGCAAAGACAGACCCGGACATTTCCAGGGAGTAACCACCGTTGTCGCCAAGTTATTCAACATTATCCAGCCTGACTTTGCCATCTTCGGAGAAAAAGACTTTCAGCAACTTGTTGTCATCAGGCGCATGGTCGCCGATCTTGATTTCCCGGTAAAAATCATCGGTCACCCTATTGTCAGGGAGAAGGACGGTCTCGCAATGAGTTCGAGGAATGTGTATTTGACCCCTGAAGAAAGAAGGTCTGCCTGTATTCTCAGCAAGACCATGCACGTGACCAGAGATGCTGTCTTGGCAGCTGCAGATCATTTATCCGTATCCGCATTGCTGTCGCAGGCCAAAACGCTGATTTCTGGTGAGAAGAACTGTTCATTGGAATATTTCACTATTGTTGATGAACATTCCCTGACCCCATGTGATGTGGTCAAAGGTAAATGCCGGGCAATGGGTGCGCTGAGGGTGAATGAGAGGATCAGATTAATCGACAATATGCCGCTCTATTAAGCGGTGCTAAAAATTCAGGTTAGGTTCCGTTACTGACTTTATCATCATTTTTAATAATTACTTAACTAGGCGGTGTGGTAGCAGCATGACTAAACTGCCATGCCGGTGGACAAGGAGATAACAAATGCCTGGTTTTGAACTGTTCGGCGCTGAAGAGAAACGGCAGATACAGGATGTTCTTGATACCGGTGTACTGTTCAGGTATGAATTTAAAGAACAGCGTAAAAATATTTATAAGGTCAAGGAATTCGAAGAAAAGTTTGCCAAATATAGCGGATCCGGCTATGCCCAGGCAGTGACCTCCGGAACGGCTGCTCTCAAGGTTGCCTTGAAAGCACTCGGTGTCGGGCCCGGAGACGAAGTTATTACTCAGGGATTCACCTTTGTTGCTACCTGGGAAGCTATTCTTGAAGTTGGTGCAATTCCGGTTTTTACTGAAGTAGATGAAACTCTGAATATGGACCCTGAAGATCTGCAGAGGAAACTATCGGCTAAAACCGCCTGTATCATCCCTGTACACATGCTTGGTTCAGCGGCTCGAATAAAAGAAATAATCGCTATCGCCGATAAAGCCGGAATTCCGGTTTTGGAAGATACGGCCCAGGCCGCCGGTTGCCGGATCAAGGGAAAACATCTCGGAACCTTTGGCCGGTGCGGAACATTTTCCTTCGACTCGGTAAAAACAATGACCACCGGGGAAGGAGGCATGATTATTACCGATGATCAGAACTTATGGACTGAAATGTCTGAATACCATGATCACGGTCATGATCATGCCCCGAATCCGGGGGGACGAGGCGGCGAGGGGCGGAGCTTCATTGGTTTCAACTACCGCATGATGGAACTTCAGGGTGCTATTGGTATTGCTCAACTGGCAAAATTGGACACCATGGTGGAGGCTCAACAGAAAAACAAGGCTCGACTCATGGATAGTATTGCTTCAATTCCCGGTGTCAGCTTTCGCAAGCAGATGGATCCCCTCGGCGATTCAGCTACCTTCCTCGCTTTCATCCTTCAGGACGAAGCGCATTGTAAAAAAATCAAGCATACATTACAGGAAAATGGTGCGGGAGCAATCTACTTTGCCGAAAATACCTGGCATTTTTATCCTCGCTGGGAGCATCTTCTGTCAGCAGCAACGCAAACCAGAAGTGGCTGGCCTTTTGCCGATGCAGGAGGTAGAAAACGAGTGGTGTATGATCCAGACCATCTGCCGCAATCGGCTGCATTGATAAAAAGAACGCTGGTCTACCCCATATCGGTGAAAATGGCCGAAGAACGTCTGAACCAGATAGAGTCGGCGCTGGCGAAGGCGGCACTGGCTTAACTGTTTAAATCGTTCGGTAATCAGGAGAAGCAGGGCGCCTCGCGGCGAGGAGCCCTGCTTGTTATTTATAGAACTTGTGGGAGCCGTACTGGGCGACGTAGGTGTAGTCTGACGTCCAGTCAGGTGTTATCGATTCGAGATGGTAATGCGTTGCTCCCCTGGTAAAATCAGGCGACTGCAAGGCAATAAAAACCGAGCGCATACATTTTATAAATGCATCGGGATCATCCGGAAGATACGATTGCTTCTGGAGCGTCCAGCTGAACTGGTATGGCTGCTTCACCACGTCCTTGACAGGCAGGTGTTTTTCCAGGGCTCTGTTCAGGGTTACATGGGCAATTGCTATCTGCCCGATCTGTGGTTCGGAGCGTCCTTCATGGTAGACATTCAAGGTAAGCCAGAGCAGTCCTTCTAATAGTGTCATTTTGTGGTCTCCCTTAAGAAGGTTTACCCGTTTAATACCTATAGCTAGAGGGTGCCAGCCTTGATCCGCAGCAGAGCTGCTCACTACCGTACGTCCGCGCAAACAAACAAATGTGTTTGATTTTGTTTAAATAAAAATAATTAAGAATGCTTATAAGCAATCACCTTGGCTGAGAATATAAAGGTTAAGCCTTCAGAGTCAAGCTGAAAAAAGCAGGGTCGCTGGAGCAAAAACAACTTAGCTCGCCTGCTCACATCCTAACAATAATTATCCCGCAAACTTACCGGACGGTCTGGAAAAATAAATTAAATGAAACTTTTTTCACAATTATGGTCCATGCAAAGATAGCTTCCGGGCGTGCCCTGGCAGAAACGGATTTATGCAGGCAGACAGTCATCCGATAAAGATTGAAAATGACAAGGAAAAGAACGTAAAAATCAGGGGTTGTAGCAATAGTCGAGCACGGATGAGATTTTCGCCCTATCATATTCTCGCATTCGCCAGATCTGAGCCTGCACGAGGCAATGATCGGTAAGCTGCTGAAAATCCTTGCGTGATACACCAAGGTCTTTCAGGGAATTCGGGCATCCGAGTGAAGCGATGAATTGCTGCAGCGAGCCTATTGCCTCAGAAGCAACTTGTTTTTCATCGTGACCGGCGAGGCCAAATACCTTTCTTCCCAATCGCGCAAGACGCGGCTGCAGGAGGTTCTGCTGGTAGAGGGAAAAACCGGGAATAACCGCTGCCAGACCGGCACCGTGCGGTACGTCCAGACGGGCTGACAGCGCGTGTTCTATGAGGTGCATTGGAAAAGAGATCTTTCCAAGCCCTGCCGTAGCTATTCCTGAAAGTGCTAGGCAACCAGTCCACAGCATGGTGCTGCGATCTTCTAGAAGGTCTGGATGATGCACAAGCCGCAAAGATGTTTCGATTACTGTATTAAAGATCGTTTCCATGAAACCGTACTGGAAGGGACCGTTATCGAGTGCGCTGGTAAAGTAGGCCTCAAGGCAATGGGTAATAGTATCGATGGCTCCGTATGCAGTCTGCGCGGCAGAAAGACTGAGTGTGGCAGCGGGATCGGCAATACAGACCTTGGGAAAAAGATACCGGTGGGCAAACCCGAATTTATATCGTTTTTCGTCATGGGTGAGCACCATACCGCTGTTCATCTCTGAACCTGCGCCAGCAACCGTAGGAACACAGATAACCGGCACGGTTGATTGGACGCTTTTTTTTCCGGTGAAATATTTCCAGACATCATGCGCTGCCGGTATACCGGCACCTATAGCTTTGGCCGTATCGATTACCGAGCCGCCGCCGACTCCGAGAATGACGGAACAATCTGCGGTACGTGCCTTTTCGATACCGGCCCTGACATGGGAGAGAAGGGGATTGGCGCTTACGCCATCGTGTTCCAAAAAGGTGATGCCGGCTCTATTCAGTGAGTCTGCAACCTGCTGGTAAACCCCGTTTCGTTTTATCGCACATTTCCCGGTGACAAGGAGGGCGGAATCACCCCACGCACTGACCTCTTTACCGAGTTGGGAAATCGAGCCGCTGCCAAAGATGACTTTGACCGGGTTGTGAAAGACAAAATTATTCATCAGAGCATCTGTTCTTTCTCAAAGGCTGCCGTAAGGTGGAGAAATTCAGCAACGCTTAGTGTCTCGGCTCTCCTTTCCGGCACTATTCCGGCGTTTTCAAGGGTTATACGAAGCTTTTCCTTCATTTCACTCCGGCCATGCATGTGGCTCATGGCAGGCCATGGCACCAAAGAAAGATTGTTAAGAAGTGTTTTCCGCCTATTTTGAAAGGATGAGCGGACAATTTTCTGCAAGGCTGAAAAATCGCACCTGTCCGGTTGATTTTTTCGAAAGTTAATACGGATCACCTGCGAGTCTATCTTCGGCCGCGGATGAAACTCGGAGGCATCTAAATGCAATAGCCTTTTGATTGTTGCACAACTGGAAAACAGCACGCTGGGGATACCATATTCTTTCGTGCCTGGTGATGCCACGAGACGGTCGGCAACCTCTTTCTGAAGCATCACCACTACTTGATCGATAAGGTCCCGGTTGTCAATTATTTTAAAGAGAAAGGGGTTTGATATGGAGTAGGGGA
The DNA here is from genome assembly GCA_024643445.1 of Desulfobulbaceae bacterium. Taxonomy (GTDB): domain Bacteria; phylum Desulfobacterota; class Desulfobulbia; order Desulfobulbales; family Desulfocapsaceae; genus Ww85. The sequence goes on from JAHEMX010000071.1 coordinate 10,812, forward strand.
GATTTGCGATTATTTTGAGTGGATTTGAAAGCTGATATGCCATTGCCGCAAAATCGCTGCGGAGAATATCACCATGGTGCAGTTCAACATTTCCCGGCAGGGTTCGCTCTTCCAGATGATAACGAATGATCCCGCTGTCGATTTCCAGGCCGTATACCCGTGCGACCGATTCAGCAAGGGGGATGGTGAGCGCACCGAGGCCGACTCCCACTTCCAGAATCCGGTCCTTCGGAGAAAATCCGGCCAAGGTAATTATTCGTTCGGCGGTATGTCTGTTTACCAGGAAATTCTGGCCTCGTGATTTGGATGGAGCCAGTCCGTGCCTGGCCAGTGCCATCCTGGTAGTATCGTAAGAAGGCATGCTGTTTTATCTTCGAGTGGTTGCGCTAAGGTTAACGAAGTACCTGCTTTTCACGTTT
>JAHEMX010000523.1 GCA_024643445.1 Desulfobulbaceae bacterium
CAAGACGGCGGGAAGCGACCGGGCTCGCGGCAAGGCCACCTACCCGGCCTTCTTCGGTATTGAAGCAACAAAAGAAAAGGCCAGGGAAACCGTGGAGGCCGCAAAAACAGCGCTGAGCTCATTTAGCAACCGGGCTCAACCGCTTATTGATCTTGCCGATTACATCTACAGGCGAACCAATTAAAGAGACCATTCAAGAGCCCGTCAGCTCCCTGCCGCCGGCTTTATCGCAATTTCGTTTACTTTCAAAGTTTATTGATTATTGTAACTGATGGTATGAATCAGAGATAACCATCTATCTGGAATAATGATGTTAGTACATACGACACCCGCACGACACAAAACCGCGCTGCTTGACACCGTCGATTCACCTGAAGATATAAGAGAGATGCCGATACCTGAGCTGGAAAAACTGGCTCAGGAGATCAGGATTGCCCTCATAGAGAGTGTCTCCCAGACCGGCGGCCACCTTGGACCAAGTCTTGGTGTGGTCGAACTGACACTGGCCCTGCATTATGTCTTTGATACGCCGCGCGACCGGCTTATCTGGGATGTCGGGCATCAGGCATATGCCCACAAAATGATTACCGGTCGACGCAAAAATTTTCACACCCTTAGGCAATACCAGGGTCTCAGCGGTTTTCCCAAAATCAGCGAAAGCGAATACGATGCCTTTGAAACGGGCCATTCTTCCACGTCGATTTCCGCAGCCCTGGGAATGACCATCGCCAAGGATCTGATGCAGGACAAGGGAAGAGCGATCGCCGTCATCGGCGACGGCTCCATGACCGCCGGCATGGCCTTTGAGGCACTCAACCAGGCGGGGCACCTTGATAAGAATCTCATCGTCATTCTCAATGATAACGAGATGTCCATATCTCCCAATGTGGGGGCCCTCAGCAGCTTTCTGAGCAGGAAGCTGACCGGCAGAACCATGCGCCGGCTCAAGGATCATCTGGTGGAGCGCCTCGGACAATTATCCAATGTCGGAGAAAATATCCTGACGGTGCTCAAGAAGAGCGAGGAAAGCTTCAAGAGTTTCTTCACCCCCGGCATGCTCTTTGAGGCACTCAAGTTTGATTATATCGGACCACTCCCGGGGCATAACCTGGCCGATCTGATAGACACCTTTGAAACGGTCAGGGACACGATACAGGGCCCGGCACTGATCCATGTCCTGACCACCAAGGGCAAAGGCTATGAACCGGCGGAAAAGAATCCGGGTGCTTTCCATGGCATCGGGCCATTTGATATTTATTCCGGAAAGAAAATCGGCAGCGAGAAAAAACAGCTGACCTATACGGATGCCTTTGGTGACGCGATTACGCGGATTGGCGGAACAAACGAGAAAGTGGTTGCCATATCGGCTGCCATGGTTGCAGGAACGGGACTTTCAGGCTTTGCCGATGCCTACCCCGAACGCTTCTTCGATGTCGGCATAGCCGAGCAGCACGCCGTCACCTTTGCAGCCGGACTCGCCAAGGAGGGACTGCATCCGGTTGTTGCCGTCTACTCCACCTTCTTCCAGCGGGCGTACGATCAGATCATTCACGATGTCTGCATACCGAATCTTCCGGTCACCCTGGCAATTGACCGTGCCGGCGTCGTCGGTGCCGACGGGCCGACGCATCACGGCGTTTTCGATATTTCTTTTTTACGTATCATTCCAAACATGCTGCTGATGGCCCCGAAAGATCAGCGGGAGCTGCAGCATATGCTCTACACCGCGATCAATCATCAGGGTCCGTCAGCCATACGCTATCCGCGCGGAGCCGGAGAGGATGTGGAACTCGCATCACGTTTTGAAGAACTTGAGATAGGCAAAGGCGAACTCCTGTGCGAAGGTGACGATATTCTGCTGATTCCTGTCGGCAACAGGGTACATCCCGCCTTGCGGGCTGCCGCCGGCCTGGAGAAACTCGGCATCCATGCTGCCGTCATCAATCCCCGATTCATCAAACCCCTGGACCGCGAACTTATTTGCTACTGGGCGGTAAAAACCGGCCGGATTGTCACCATTGAAGATAATGCACGGCAGGGCGGGTTTGGCAGTGCCGTGCTCGAGCTGCTGAGCCGCTGCGGCCTGTCGGGGGTCAAGACGAAGCTGCTGGCGCATCCCGATCGTTTTATAGAACAGGGACCCCAGAAGACATTGTGGCGCAACAGTTCCGTCAACTCGGTATCAATCACCGAAGCAGCCTTGCAACTCATGAAAGAAGGGTAACCGCATGAGGTGAATGCCCGCGTTAGCAGGCTGTCACCCTTCTCGTCCTTCAATTTCCCTGATCGAGAGCTAGACGGAATAGTACGAGCGATACCACTCGACAAATTTGGCGATGCCGTATTCCAGAGTGGTGTTTGGCCGATAGTCGAAATCCCGGACAAGATCATCGACATTGGCATAGGTCGCAGGGACATCGCCCGGCTGCATCTCCATCAGGTTCTTCCGAGCCTTTTTCCCCAGGCAGTTTTCCAGAACTTCGATATAGCGCAGCAATTTTTCCTTGTTGTTGTTGCCGATATTGTAAACCCGGTAGGGACAGTAGGACGTTGCAGCATCCGGTTCCTTCTTCCCCCAATCGGGATCCGCTGCCGGCACCTTGAAAATAACCCTGACAACACCTTCAACGATATCGTCAATATAGGTAAAATCCCGCTCCATGTTGCCGTGATTGAAGACGTCGATCGGTTTATCTTCCAGGATCGCCCGGGTAAAGAGAAATAACGCCATATCCGGCCGTCCCCAGGGACCATAGACGGTGAAGAAACGCAATCCTGTTGTCGGAAGCCCGAAAAGGTGGCTGTAGGTGTGGGCCATCAGTTCGTTCGCCTTCTTCGATGCAGCATAGAGAGACACGGGGTGATCGACGTTGTCGTGCACCGAAAACGGCATGCGGGTGTTCGCGCCATAGACGGAACTCGACGAGGCATAAACCAGATGTTTTACGCCGCCGTACCGGCATCCTTCCAGAATATTGACAAAGCCCACCAGGTTCGTATTGACGTAG
>JAHEMX010000524.1 GCA_024643445.1 Desulfobulbaceae bacterium
GGCCATGGAGGATCTCAAACAGTTAATGGCCAAGCTGGGAATTGCCGTGATCTGGTTCTCGGCGGTCATTCATCGTGAAGATCCCCGCGTCAGCGCCGATGGCGTACCGGCACCGTGTCATACCATCGATGATCTGTTCGACGTTGTACTGCTGATCAATCCCAAGGGCGATGTGGTTCAGCTCGATATCGTGAAATGTGCCTATTGCGAGGTCGAGCCGGGGACGACGCTGATGCTTGATCCTTCCACGATGCTGATCAAAAAGTCATAACAGCAACGGGCAGAAACGCCCGCAGTGTTGGATTAAAGAAGAGGCGGACAGTTCCCGGTTGCGGGAGTGTCCGCCTCTTCTTTTGGGGGAGCACAATGAAATTCAGACCATGTATCGACCTGCATAACGGCTGTGTCAAACAGATAGTCGGCTCGACCCTGATCGACGGTCGGCCTGAAAGCCTGAAAACAAACTTTGTCGCTATCCATCCCCCGGCCTGGTATGCCCGGCTCTACCAAGAAGACAACCTGAGAGGCGGGCATGTGATCATGCTTGGTCCTGGAAATGAAGAGGCTGCAACCGAAGCGCTTGCGGCATGGCCGGGAGGCCTGCAGGTAGGCGGAGGCATTACAGCCGAGAATGCGGAGAGATGGCTTGAACGGGGGGCCTCCCATGTCATCGTGACCTCATGGGTCTTTCGGAATGGCCGGATCGACGAGCAGCGACTTGCTCGACTTGTCTCCGAGGTGGGCAGGGATAAGCTGGTGCTCGACCTGAGTTGTCGACGCAAGGAGGAAGCGTACTATATCGTTACCGACCGCTGGCAGAATTTCACCGATGTGAAACTGGATGCACATACGCTGGGCGACATGGCCGGTTTTTGTGATGAATTTCTGATCCACGCCGCCGATGTCGAAGGCCAATGCTCCGGCATTGAGACCGACCTGGTCAACCTGCTCGGCCGACACGTTTCTATTCCGTCGACATACGCCGGCGGGATACGTCGTGTCTCGGATTTTGAACTTATCAGGACGGCCGGCAACGGTAAACTCGATGCTACCGTCGGCAGTGCGCTTGATATCTTTGGTGGAACCTTGATGACCTATGCCGATGCTGTGGCCTTTCACCGCCGCCAGTCTCAGGAATTATGAGCAAAGCGGTAGATCGGCAATTCTCAGAAGGTGACAATTTGTTTCAGGAACGCTCTTTCGGTTATGGCATTGCTGTTTTCGTCTGATCACTTGTGAGACGGGGCGCAGTCGCAGAGAATTTATGGCTGAGATGGTTCAGGATTTCCCGGTAACGCAATTTTGTATCATGCTTATGGTTCTGGTCTTTAGCGTGATCCGGTCTTTTAAAAATACCCTGATCAATTTCAATTATCCTTGACACAGGATTATGCGAACTGTTAGTAAATGCGGTTCGTGTTGAATAAGTGGTGGAAGTAATGGGGTTAATTTAACGATCTGTCGTTTGGTTACGATTCAAATTCAGCTTTTCAATGATTGCATGAGACACGTTTTAGCGTTATCAGCAACCCTTTCTTTTTTCTGGTTGGTTAATTCCGGCCACTATACCCCGTTACTCCTTTTCTTCATGGTGGTGTCCGTTCTTTCTGTCGCGGCCCTGTGCCATTACATGGATGTTCTGGACGGCGAATCCCAGCCGCTGAATCTGACCTTTACCCTGCCCGGCTATCTGCTCTGGCTCTTCAGGGAAGTCATCCTTGCCAATATCGCTGTCGCCCGCTGCGTCTGGCTTGGGACCTCCTCAATCAGTCCCTGTGTGATAACCGTTACCGCGAACCAGAAAAGTGACCTCGGCATTGTCATTTACGCCAACTCCATTACGCTGACGCCGGGAACGGTGAGTATCGATCTGAACGAAAACCATATTGTCGTTCATGCCTTGACCGGTGAAGCGGCAGCGGATCTGCTTGGCGGAGAGATGGATCGCCGGGTCTGCAGGGTGGAAGGCTGATGTTTGCACTGACAGCTGTCGCCTTGCTTGTGGTCATGGCGTTTGCCCTGCTGCGTGCCTTTCTCGGTCCGACCCTGTATGACAGGATTCTTGCGGTAAACAATTTCGGAACCAAGACCGTTCTTCTGCTCGCCATTATCGATTTCCTTCCCGGAAGACCAGATTTTCTCGATATTGCAATCACCTATGCTCTCATAAATTTCATCAGTATCATCGGCGTTTTGCGCTTCTTTGAATATGCCGGGAGAAAACCGGCGGAGAAGGAGGGTTGATGGATATCCTGTTCGACATCATCAGCTGGATTTTCCTGGTCAGCGGCAGTTTTTTCTGTCTGACCGGCGCTATTGGCCTGCTGCGGTTTCCCGATTTTTTTTCCCGCATTCATGCGGCGAGTATCACTGACACGCTTGGTGCCGGCCTGATCCTGGTCGGCCTGATGTTCCAGGCCGGTTGGACCCTGACGTTGCCCAAGCTGATCCTGATTCTGCTGTTCTCCCTTCTGGCGGGAACCACGGCAAGTCATGCAATGGCTAAAGCAGCCCTGAAGAGCGGCCTTCAGCCCCTTGAAGTGCAGAAAGATAATGGCAAGGCCCCGGAAGAAAGCATCGGGACAACCGATGAAGGAGCATTGTCATCGAAACCTTGATCGACATTGTCCTGCTCGGTTTTCTGGTTTTCACCGCACTGGCGGTTGCCAGGATGAAGGACCTCTTCGCCGTGATTATGCTGAGCGGCCTTTACAGTCTGCTCTCCGCCAGCCTTTTCCTCGATCTCGACGCGGTTGATGTCGCGTTTACCGAGGCTTCAGTGGGGGCCGGTATCTCAACGCTGCTGATGGTGGCCTCGCTCAAACTGGTCAGCAGATATGAGCGTCACACCCGCTACCGGCCGATACTCGCCCTCGGGGTTGTTCTGGTAACCGGGACACTGCTCGTCTACGGAACCCTGGATATGCCGTATTTCGGTTCAGCCGACGCTCCGATCCACCAGCATGTTGCTCCGCGCTACCTGAATGACTCGATGTCAGAGATTGG
>JAHEMX010000525.1 GCA_024643445.1 Desulfobulbaceae bacterium
CTCCCGCATGTCCCATTCGTCTGCCGGGAGGTGCCGTGAGGCCGGCGATGAAGCCGATGACCGGCTTGCTCATGTTTTTGGCAACCCAGGCCGAGGCTTCCTCCTCGGCCCTGCCGCCTATCTCACCGACCATGACGACGGCTTCGGTCTCGGGATCAGCTTCAAAGGCCTGAAGGCAATCGATGAAGCCCGTACCGTTAACCGGATCCCCACCAATCCCGATACAGGTCGTCTGGCCGAGGTTTTGCTGACTCAACTGATGAACGACCTCATAGGTCAATGTTCCTGAGCGGGAGACCACGCCGAATGGTCCGCCTGGCTGGTGTATTGCTCCGGGCATGATGCCGATCTTGCAGGCACCGGGTGTAATGATGCCGGGGCAATTAGGGCCGATAAGGCGTGAATGCTTACCGGCAAGATAGTTTTTTACCTTCAGCATATCCATGACCGGAATGCCTTCGGTGATGCAGACGATAAGTTCGATGCCGGCATCAGCCGCTTCAAGGATGGCGTCTGCGGCGAAGGGTGGCGGAACAAAAATCATTGAGGTGTCGGCTCCGGTTGCCTTCTTTGCCTGGGTAACAGAGTTAAATACCGGGACTGCATCCATGAACTGCCCGCCTTTTCCCGGAGTCACACCGGCGACGACACTGGTGCCGTATTCGATGCACTGACGAGTATGAAACTGGCCTTCCTGACCGGTAATTCCCTGTACAATCAAGCGTGTGTTTTTATCGACGAAAATAGACATGGCAGTAGCGTAGTAGATGGTTATTGGAGCAGGTTGTTTTGAGGTAACAGCAGGTTTCCGCTCCGGGAATTCTTTTCAGCGTTTTCAATCAAGCGGTCTATGGATTGCTGCTGTGCACTGGTATTGTTCTGCTCTGAGCGTTGCTTCAGATAGTTGCGAGCGAACAATCCCTGGGTGGTTAGCAGGCCGTCGAGGCCGATTTCAAACAGGTAGTGCTCAAGCACACGGCCGCTGTCTGAGGGGATGGTGTCCGCGGAAAAATCAAGCGGGCAGGCAATGACCTGCAGGCCAAGTAAATGCGCGTCAGCCAGATAACTGCCGGGGATCCGGGGTTTGTTATCATCATTTAGAAGCGATGGATCGAGGCCGATGATGTCGGCATAGGCAGATACCCGTTTCAAGCCGAACCTGGTGAACATCCAGTCAAAGTTGTAGGGCAGGAAACCACTTCGATCGGGTATCATGTGTTCTGAGCTGTCATTGCCGGCGATGAGCTGGATGAGCTCGAGCTTCACGCCTGCCGTAGCAAAGCGTTCATCATGAATTGTTTGCAGCTCCTCCGGATCATATGAGCTGAGATACCCGCCGCTTTCAGGTGTGGTGTAACCGTATTGCTTCATTACCGCCAGTACCCTGCCGGCAAGATCCTTGCTCTGACGGGTGTGGAGCCAGTTTTTTTTCATTTCAACCACGATGCCGATGCGATGTCCCAGGCTCTTTTCCAGCAGGCGGACCAAGGCAAGGAGTTCCTGCAGAGAAGCGATCTGCAGACGGGGCGGTGGGTAGGGCATGGTGTCCGCCGGAGGTTTCAGCTCCTGGGCTGCACTGGTAAGCGAGAGCTGCCGCAATTCGGCGGAGGTGAAATCAAAAACATAGAAGTTGCCGTCATCCCGGACCCGTTCCGGGAAATACTCGGCGACATTCGTGATGTCATTGAGGATCGGCTCGCCAAGAACGACTACCTCGTCGTCCTTGTTCAATACCGCCGTAACATGAATCGTTTCCGAGCCCTGGAAGATGGAAAGGGCCAGGGACACCAGACTGTATTGGGGCAACGGGGCCGGCCCGCCATTGCTGATGATCCATTTGCCTTCGCTCCGGGCCGCACTGGGAACAATCAGTGCAAGAAGGAAGACTATTGCAAGAGCACGGTAGGGTCTCATGCGCTGCCTCAGCCTCTGGCTATTGCGGCCACTTTCTCGGCCGCGTCGGCAAGATCTACGGCGTTGATCAGTTCAAGACCCGATTCTGCAAGAATCCGCCGTCCCGCCTCGACATTGGTGCCTTCCATGCGCACCACGACCGGAACCGATAAGCCGATTGACTTGGCAGCCTGGGCGACACCCTTGGCCAGGATGTCACAGCGCAGGATGCCGCCAAATATGTTGATCAGGATTCCCTTGACATTGGGGTCGCTGAGGATGATGCGAAATCCGTTCTCGACCTTTTCAGCATTTGCCCCGCCGCCGACGTCGAGAAAATTGGCCGGTTCGGCGCCCGCCTGTTTGATAATGTCCATGGTCGCCATGGCCAGGCCGGCACCGTTGACCATGTTGCCTATGGTACCTTCCAGCTTGATATAATTGAGATCGTACCTGGCGGCCTCGAGCTCCTGGGGATCTTCTTCAAGCGGATCACGCAGCGCCTCGATGTCTTTATGCCTGAACAGGCTGTTAGAATCGATATCCATCTTGGCATCGAGCGCGATCAGGCTGTCATCGGCCGTAATGATCAGCGGATTGATCTCCAGCAGCGAGCAGTCGTAACTGGTGAAGAGCTGATAGAGGTTTTTGAGCAATGTGCCATACGGTTTCACGAGCGCCGGATCAAGTTCCAGGGCCGTACATACCTGCATGATATGATAGCCTTTAATGCCGATCAGCGGATTGATGGACACCTTGACGATACGCTCGGGTGTTTTTGCGGCAACCTCCTCGATGTCCATACCGCCGTCGAGACTTGCGATGATGGTCACGCTTGCGTCATCGCGGTTGACGATGAAAGACAGATATAATTCCTTTTTGATGGATACTCCCTGCTCGGCAAGAACAATGCTGACGGTTCTTCCTTCGCCGCCGGTCTGCTGGGTTACGAGCGTCATGCCCAGGATAGCTTTGCCCGCTGCATATGCCTCATCGCCGTTTCTGGCAAGCCGGACGCCTCCCCCTTTGCCCCGGCCCCCGGCGTGGACCTGGGCCTTCACGGCGATAGGCGTGCCAAGCGAGTCGAAGGCGCTCCTGACCGCCTCCGG
>JAHEMX010000072.1 GCA_024643445.1 Desulfobulbaceae bacterium
TGCAAAACCAGCTTTATCAGACTATGGTTCTGCCCGGTGTTAACCTGGCAGAATCCTCCCGCCTCCCAGACGAGTTTCATGGGCGGTTTGAGCGGTATTGTCATGCCCAGGCGGTTGTTTTCCCCGGCCTCGCCGGCGCTGAAAGGGCCCTCCGGAGCAAAGGTTCTGCCGGACAGAAACACCCGTGTTACGCCATCCAGCTCCAGGCAGAGTGCACGCGACCCGGTCCGGTCGGCCGGGCGCGGCGGACGCTTCAGGCTGAAAATCAGACAGACGCCACCATCAAGCGGATTAAAGAGGATTTCAAGTTCTTCGCTGACGGCAGCAAGCTCGGCATAAGCTGAAGAGTCCAAAAGCGCGGCGAGACAGGTATTGATTGCTTCCGGTGCCAGCAGGCAGCGGCTGACCGGGATGATGTCGTGGGATCTGAAGCGGCTGAAGCCGACTCTTCTCTGCTGGTCCACTTTCAGCCTGATACGCTGGCGATAAGCAAAGGCTGAAGGTGAGCCGATCGTTGGTTCAACACGCGGGGCCATCTCCCTCAGGGCTGTGGATGGGCTTCGCTCCAGCAGATCGCAGAGGATCTGCTGCTTGACAAGACATTGCGTCGGGTAGTCTGCATGCTGAAGGTTGCAGCCGCCGCATTTTTCATAATAGGGGCACGGCGGGCTGACACGGCCCGCATGGGATTGCATAACTGCAACAGTGCGGGCATGATCCAGGCGCTGCTGCCGTTCAACGGTGGCTATGGTGACCATTTCACCCGGCAGGGCAAACTGGACGAGAACGGTTTTCCCGCTCTTGAGGCTGGCCAGCCCGTAACCGCCGTTAACCAGTTTTTTTATGGTTACAATCTCAGTATTATTGCAGTTCACGCTGGAATCCGACTATAGTGCCTTACAAAGGAGTCTTATGAAAAATGAGGACTTTCGCTCAAAATCAAGGAATGCGAAACATTTTACCCTAGGCATAAGCATACTGTTCCGAGGATATAATTTTGAGCATAAGGCCGAGTTTGGGTGAAAAGACCATTTTGCACCAGGCTCATCGATGAACAATAACGTGTTGCGCTCTTGCTGGGGCTCACGACACATCCGTCTGCCTAGTATACTATCATTGCGTTATAGAATCCTTATTTTATGTTTCCTGTTTTTCCTCTCGGTGCCCTGCGGAGGATATGGTGAAACCGATTTGACACTTGATGTCTCGGTTCAGGGAGTGACAGGCAAGCTCTATGATAATATCATGGCCCGCTTGCGCATCAATATCTTTCGAAAGAACAGCAGTTTGACCGAAACGGAGATACGGCGGCTGCATCGCCTGGCGAAAACGGATATCCAGTCAGCACTGGCACCATATGGCTATTACGCCGCCACGATCACGAGTTCTCTGACCGGGACTGACTCGGGATGGCAGGCTACCTATCTGGTCACTCCCGGTGAGCAGGTCCATATTACGGAGCTATCCATAGAATTGACCGGGGAGGGCGCCTCTCTGCCGGCACTCGCCGAGCCGCAACGCCTGTTTGATCTGCAGACAGGCGCCCCGCTCAACCAGGTTCTTTACGAAGATGGCAAGATGGCTCTGCTGCGGGAAGTCAGAAAGCTTGGCTTTCTTGATGCATCCTTTTCTGTGCATGAAATCAGAATCAACCGCGATACCAGAGAAGCCCAGATCCAGCTGGTTCTGGAGACCGGACCCCGCTACCTGTTCGGTTCAGTGACCAGTGTGCAGGACATCATCCATGACGAATTGCTGCAACGCTTTGTACCGTGGGAGGAGGGAGACTATTATATTCCCCGGGAGGTGCTCGACCTGCAGCGGGATCTGAACAGGAGCGATTATTTCAGCTCGGTCATCGTTCAGGCCGATACCGCACATCCGGACGGCCTTTCCGTTCCGGTAAAGATACGGCTTGAACCGCTGCAAACCTACAACCGTTACAGCTTCGGTGTGGGGTATGCCACCGATACCAGGGCCTATGTCCGGGTCGACTGGCTGAACAGGCTCCTGAACAAGCGTGGTCACCGTGCCAATTCTTCGCTTCTTCTTGGTGAAAGGGAGTCTCATCTTGCCGTGAACTACCGAATTCCCGTGGCCGACCCGAGATACAATACCTTGCGGCTGAGCGGCCTGCTGAACCGGGAATTATGGGAGGATACGAAAACCAGCAGTTATTCCGCCGGGGTTGGCTACGAGTACCTGACTCCTGAATATCACCTGGATATATCCCTTGAAACATTAAACGAGAGCTACGAGATCGGAACGACCAAAGGTAAAAGTGAATTACTGATGCCGGGTGTCCTCGGGTCCTGGGCCATTGCCGATGATCTCGTCAATCCCGCCAACGGTCTGCGCGCTTCGGTCAGCCTGGTCGGCGCCAGTGACTACCTGCTGTCGGACGCCTCATTTCTGAAAGTGCGGGCGGACGGGAAAATCATTGTCACCCCGATAACCGATTTTCGTTTGATTGGCCGGGGTGCCATCGGTGCCATCCTTGTTGACTCCATAGAAGATATACCGCCGACACTGCGCTTTTACGCCGGTGGCCAGAACAGTGTGCGGGGCTACAGTTATCGCAGTCTCGGTCCGCAGGATAGTTCCGGAAGTGTTGTCGGTGGCAGGTATCTTCTCACCGGCAGCATTGAACTGGAACGACGTCTGTCCGAATTCTGGCGTGGTGCTGTCTTTTATGACGTCGGCAATGCGATGGATGATGTGGCCGTTGATCTCGCGCACGGTGTCGGTGTCGGCGTTGGCGTGGCCCTGCCCTTTGGCCAGGCCAGGCTGGAACTGGCCTATCCCCTGAGTGATGATGGCAGCGTGCAATACGTATCCATAAGCATCGGGGCCGATTTGTGATGAAACGGCTGCTACTGATAACGGCAGCTTTTTTTATTCTGTCGCTCGCGCTTCTCACTTTTTTACTGGGGAGCGGTCCCGGCCTTCAGATCATGCTCTCTGTTGCCTCATCCTTATCCGGCAACGGTGTCAGCGTAGAGATGAGCCGTGGCCGGGCGCTGGGCGACTTCAGACTCGAAGGTCTGAGCATCGTCACCGCCGCGGCTGAAGTTTCAATAGCGGAGCTGGACTGGCAATGGCGTCCGGCAGCCCTGTTTCGCGGGCAGTTGCATATTGGTGATGTTTCCGCTAAAGGATTACGCGTCAACTTGCAGCAGACGGGCCCGGAGACGGGATCGGCCGGTGGGCCGCTACTGCTCCCCGATCTGAGCCTGCCTCTGTCTTTTCTTCTTGGCAGGATCTCGGTGGAAGATCTGCAGGTTCATGACGAAAAGGGCGCAGAGCTTGTCAGGATTGACCGGTTATCCTCATCGATATCGGGCAGTGCCGATCATCTGCAAATAGGCGAGCTCACGCTGCGCACCCGGGATTATGGCATTACTGTCCATGGAACCCTGCAGCTGTCATCCGGCTGGCCTCTTGACTTGAACGGAAACTGGTGGGCTGAGCTGCCTGAATGCAACAAGCTCCAGGGAGCGGTTGCGTTGGCCGGCGGACTTGCTGAACCGCAACTGGTCGTTTCATTACTGCAACCGCAGCGATTGGAGGTGAAGGGGAGCTTCAGGGGGCTCTTTGACACCCCTTCCGGCACGGTGGAAGGACAGGGGAAAAATTTAGATCTGATAAAAATCTGCAGCGATTGGCCTGCAGCGAACGTTGATCTGTCATTTACCTCTTCCGGATCCATCGCCGACTACCGGGGACATCTGGAGACGAGCCTGACCTATGCAAACGAGTCGCCGATTCAGTTGGCGACAGATTTTGCCGGGGATGAAACAGGAATAACCGTTGATTCGGCCCGGATAAAATCAAGGGGCAACCAGATGGAACTGTCAGGCAGGATAGGCTGGCTGGAAAATCTTTCCTGGAACGCCTCTCTGTCACTGCACGCCTTCGATCTCTCGGTCTATAAGGACTTACCCCGACTTCTCCTCGATGCAGATATCCTCTCCGAGGGACAGCTGACCCAGGACGGCCTGCGCTATCAGGTCAGCACCAGTACCTTGGAAGGGACGCTGGCTGCACCTCAGCTTTCCTTCAGCGGCGCGCTTCAGCTTGCCGGAGACCTGGAACATGTGCAAGTCTCGAATTCGAAACTGCATGTCGGTGACGGGATGCTGACAATCAATGGAGGACTGGACTGGTCCTCAGGACTTGCCTGGGAAACACATGTACTGCTGCAGGCAGTGGATCCATCAATCTTTCCTAATTTTCCTGCCGGTCGGGTAAATGGTGATATCAGCACGAGCGGCAGCCTTGACGGCGATAAGAGGAGCTTTGAAGCCGTCATCGATTCAATGTCTGGAACCCTGGCGGGGTATGACCTTGAAGGAGCCGGACGCATCGGTTACCGTGATGGACAATTTAATGCGCGCAACCTGTATATTAAAAACGGCACCAATCTTATTCAGGTCGAGGGCATTGTCGATGATTCATTTGGCCTTGATTTCAAAATCGCCGCTCCTGAACTCCACCTGCTGTATCCCCGTTTGAAAGGGAATATACAGTTGACCGGACAACTGGGCGGGACTCAGGAGCACCCGGTACTGACGGTCAGCGGGGACGGTCAGAAATTCTCCTTTCAGGACTATCGGCTTGACGCTTTAAAGCTGAAGGCAAGAGTTGAACTATCAGAAGGCGGAAGACTCGAGACAGACCTGTCACTGGGTGATCTCGACATCGAAGGAGTGAAGGTTCAGCGGGCAACAGCCTCGATAGCCGGTGATCTGAAATCCCATACTATCCTGATCAAGGGCAAAACCGGGACAGAGACACTCAGCCTGAGAGGGGTTGGCTCATCTCCTGATCAAAAAAACTGGCAGGGGGCCATCGACGGGATACGCTACGAGCACGTCCTCTACGGGAGCTGGCGCCAGCAGGGCCGCGCCCTGATTAACGCTTCAGCGGCAGGAGGAAAAATCGACAACCTCTGCCTGTCCTCAGGCGCGAACAGCCTGTGCGCCGGCGGATCGTGGGATACTTCGGGGGAGTGGACGTTCGAGGCTGCCAACCTGCATCTGGATCTGGGCAAGTTGCATCAATGGCAGCTCTTCTCTGCCCCCGTTTCCGGACTGCTTGCCGGCCGGCTGACTGCCAGCGGAAACAATTTTCTTGTCCGGGAGGGTTCCGGCAGGATTGAGATACCCGAATTCAGCATGAAAATTGACCAGGAATTGCTGAATCAGGATTTTCGCTGGTACGACACAGCCCTGACCTTTGATCTTGCCGACAAGCACCTGCAGACAAGGCTGGTCTCAAGATTTGTTGACGGCAGCACCGTGAATAGCGTCCTGCAGGTCGTAACATCGGGTGATCTGTCCGAACCGATTTCCGGGCTCCCGGTGCAGGGAACGGTTCAGCTCGACCTGAAGGATCTCAGCCCGCTTGCCTCTCTGACCGCGGATTATCTCATTCCAAGCGGCTACCTCACGGCGGATATCGCGGTAAATGGCGTCCTCGGCAATCCTTCCATCACCGGGGACGTTGCCTTGCGGGACGGAGAACTGAGATTTCCAAACCTTGGTATCTCCCTGAAAGAGGTCTCCGGCGATCTTCGAGGGGATGGAAGACGGGCAAATATTGCTGTTCAGGCTCTTTCAGGAGAGGGCAGGGCGTCCGCCTCAGGTGAACTGGATTTTTCCGGGGAAAAATGGCGGGGTTCATTCGCGGTGACTGGAAAAAATGTTGAGCTGATGAACCAGCGTGAGCTATCTATCGTGGCGGATCCTGCCGTCGAGCTGGTTATCGGGCCTGACGGCGGGTCACTGTCGGGAAACGTTGTTGTATCCAAGGCTCTGATATCTCCAGAAGAAATGAAAAATTCCGATGCCGTATCCGATGATGTCGTCTTTGTTGATGACAAAGGGGATGTCTCTGCCTGGCCCTTCACCTACCGGATCGGGGTTGAGCTAGGCGACGATGTGCGCGTCGAGGGTTATGGCCTTAACAGCAGGCTGCGTGGCAAAATCGATGTCAAGCAGGCACCTGATGGATCGATCCTCGGCAGAGGCGAGATGAATACCTATCAAGGCTCCTTTTCGATTTATAACCGTTCCATTGATTTGTCCAGAGGGCGCATCCTTTTTGACGGCGGCCCCATCGGCAATCCCGGCCTGGATATCAGTGCCAGAAAGATCATAAAGTCAGATCGTGCCGGTCTGCAGGACATTGTTGTCGGTATCGATGTTACCGGAACGGTACATGATCACAAGGTCGAACTGTTTTCCAGCCCGTACATGGAAGATCGGGAAATTGTTGCCTATATCCTGCTGGACAGGTCATTTGCAGCATCTGACGGCGATTCCCAGGGGATTGTCGATGCTGCTGTCAGCCTGATTTCTTCCGGAGAGAGCACAGAATTACTTGGAGGCGTAGCGAATATCCTGCCTGTTGACACGGTCCAATTTGCAGGCGGTATCGGCGCTGATGACCCTTCACTGGTTGTCGGAAAAAACCTGACGGAGAACCTTTCCGTCGGCTATGATTTCAACCTCTTCAAAAACAAGGGGTTTTTCAAAGTTCGTTACGATTTCGGTCGCGGATTTTCAATTGAGAGCAGAAATTCCGTTGAGGCCAATGGTGTCGAACTCCTCTACTCTTTTGAGAGGTAGTTTGGCTCGTATGGCTGATAGTTGCGGCCTGAATGGGACGGATGGAGTTGGACCTGCCTGACCCAGCTTGTCCTGCGGGAACGGCCTCTGGTCAACGGTGCCGGGGACTCTGGCTGACACCGCGGGAATTCTCCTTGCATCTCGATTCTTTCCTGGCTCGCTTGTTTGTCTATCCTCAGAACAGTTTACCTTCTCCGGGCGCAGCCCAGATACCCTCACTTGTCTTCTTGACGGGCAGGCTGTCTAACATCGTTAAGAATGGCTCAAGAACAGGGCCATGTATTGCCGGTATGCGGCCGGATAAAAGTTATTTATATTTTTACAGAAAATCAACAAATTACAATCTGGTAATTTGCGCTCTGTTTGTAAGATGCTATTAGGACAGGGATCTTCCGGGGGCCCTCCATGAGACTGCATCAGGTTGTTGTTACATCGATACTGATCGCGTTTTGTTCCACCTCCGTTGCCGTTACGGCATCGTATGAGGAGTTGGAAAAATTCGTCCAGGAAGAGGCTTACATCATCGCGAACAACCTGAAAATAACTGATATCGTAAAGGAAAAACGGTTGTTGAGGTTACGGCCCACCGCGTTGACGCCCACGGTATTCATTGAGTGTCAGGAGATGTCAAGATCGTATCCAGAAAATATGGCCGCTGCGGTGTTGCCCTGCAATTGATATTTGTTCTGGAGAATAAAGAGATTCTTACCGTCAGCTCCAAGGGCGTGCTGGCGGCGCTTGACATCGATAAAGGTGTCGAGAGCTATCAGCGGAAGCTTTTTGAATACAAGGACAATGTCGAAGCAGGAGGACACGCGATCGTCATTGAACCTGAATAAAAAATTATAAAAACAGCAGAATCTTGCCTGCAGACTGCCTCGTTTCATCTCACCCCCTCCCCGGCCGGCCGGCTGGCAGAGCGAGACAGGTATCGCCCCGAACTCCATACCGGCAGTTTCGTGTTCCGGTTGGCGTGACGATGCCCTTTTGCCTGCCATTTCCCCTCTTTCCGCCTGATCGGCAGGGCACCCGTAAGCCGGGGTTCCCGCCCGGCAGCTTGATTGCTGCAGGGCCGTTCCGGCACTGGCTGCCTGCGTTTCTTCCCGGCAATTATCCCTTCCCTGGTCCGGCCACGATGATCCCAGCGGATTGCTCTTCTCCTGCTCCTGGGGCAGAATCGTTGTAAAATTGACTGCCAGCAGGTATATTTAGCCGATATTCTGCTGCGTTTTATAACCGAAGGAAGGAATGCATAAGAAAAGGAAAAGACAATGAGCCTGCAGGAACGAATCAATGCTGAACTGAAACCATCGATAAAGAACCGTGACGCTGTCAAAACATCAGCAATCCGTATTCTGATCGGTGAGTTCCAGCGACAACCGGAAAAGAATCTTACCGATCAACAGGTTATCGCGCTGATAAAAAAACTGGTCAAGTCAGAACAGGAACTACTTGCGCTGGCGAACCGTAAGGATTCAGATTTTATAAGGATACTGGAAGGGTATCTGCCGCAGCAGGCCAGTGAGGATGCTATCAGGTCATGGATTCGCGAGAATATAGATTTTGCTGCTTTTGCCAACCGAATGCAGGCGATGCGGCCGATCATGACACATTTCGGCAGCAGTACCGATGGCAATGTGGTTAAGAAAATCCTACAGGAATTCGGCGATTGATCAAGATTTACAACGCAGCCCCCCACATGGACAAACCCTCTTGAGAGCCCGTCATGTTCGGTAAAAATAAAAAAAAGGAAAAGGTCCTGATTCTCGGTCTTGGTGGTGTCGGTTTTTTTCTGGCCAGACGTCTCCAGCATGAAGAATACGAGGTCACTGCTATCGAACCGGACGGGGAACGGCTGCGACTGGCCGACGAGGTTCTCGACATCCGGCTGATCAAGGGCGAGGCCATGGATGTCGGCTGCTGGCGTGAGGCTGACGCCGAGAACATGGCGATTGCCATTGCCGTTACAGACAATGATGCGGTCAACATGATGGCGGCGCAAATTGCCGACGGTTTCGGTATTCCGAGCAAAATTGCCCGGGTGCGCTCACTGCAGTTTGGCATGGCGGGTTCAATCCTGAGTGCAGAGGATCTGAAAGTCGATCTTCTTATCCATCCGGAAGAGCTTATCTCGCAGGAAATCGTCAGAATGATAAAGCTTCGGGACGGGAACGAGGTTATCGATATCGCCCGCGGACAGATTCAGCTTCTTGCGGCAAGGATCACTGACGATTCCGTGCTTTCCGGCAAACAGCTCAAAGACATTACGCTGGAATTCAGCGATTTCGCCTTTCGCGTTGTCGCTATTGCCCGCGGAATAACGACCATCATACCAAGCGGCAATATCGAAATTCTGCCGCATGACCAGATCTTTGTCATGGCCGGCAGTTCCAACCTGCCGAAACTGATGAAAATGGCGGGTGTGTCGCAGGGGCGTCGACAGCGCGTGATGATTGTCGGCGGTGGGCTGGTCGGCAGCCGGGTTGCCGAGCTTCTGCAAAAGTCGGTGGAGGTCAAGCTCGTTGAGTCCAACGCCGACCGGGCTAAAGACCTGAGCGACCTGCTGCCCCATGTGGAAGTCCTGCATGGCGACGGTTCTCAGGCGGGCGTGCTGAATCTGGCCGGCGTTCAGGAAGTGGACACCTTCATTTCCGTTACCGCCGACAACGAAACGAATATCATGAGCTCATTACTGGCCAAGAACCTGATGGAGAAAGCGCATGGCCGCAATGGCGCCAACGACAGGACCATTGCCCTGGTGAACAAGTCAGATTACCAGGTGCTTGCCGCCACCATCGGTCTGGATATTGCTCTGAACAAAAAGTCCATGGCGGCCAATGTCATCATGGAATACATCCGGAGGAGCGAACTCTTCACCGTTGCCCACCTGCACGGCTTTGACGCCGATGTGGTCGAACTTGTCGCCGCTCCGGATTCCCCGATCACCAGAAAACCGCTCTCCAAGCTTGATCCGGGCTATCATGGCAAGATACTGGTGGGGGCGGTGCAGAGGAATGATCACTGGTACATCGCTGTCGGTGACACCCATGTCCGGGAGCATGAAAGGGCGATCGTTATCTGTCAGCCGATGCAGCTCAAGGAAATCAGAAAATTGTTTGCCGTCTGAGTTCAGGACCGCGTTTTTACGGTTATTTTCTCCAGAAGGCAGGCATGAAAAGGACCAATGCCGAGAACATTTCCAGCCTGCCGACCAGCATATTCCAGGATAAAAACCACTTACCGAAATCCGAGATAAAGGCAAAGTTATAGGCGGGGCCAACCTGGCCGAAACCGGGGCCGATATTCATCAATGCGGCAATAACGGAGCTCATTGCACTCAGATAGTCCATGTCGTCGGAAAGGACCATGATGCAGCCGCCGGCAA
This sequence comes from Desulfobulbaceae bacterium, assembly GCA_024643445.1. Classification (GTDB taxonomy): domain Bacteria; phylum Desulfobacterota; class Desulfobulbia; order Desulfobulbales; family Desulfocapsaceae; genus Ww85. The sequence goes on from JAHEMX010000072.1 coordinate 10,018, forward strand.
ACACCATGAATATGTTGACGATGAAATAACATACGGCAAGGTCGATAACCGCCTGGTCGACCGGGCGACGATCAAGCCTGATCGAGATGACTGAAAGTGGCTGAATATAGATTTTCTTGATCGCTGCATAGAGGTACTTGCAGATGATCACGTAGTGAACGACCTTGATACCGCTTGTCGTCGATCCGGCACAGGCTCCGATAAAGCAGACCGTAAACAAAAACATCTGAGCCACCTGGGGCCAGAGTTCATAGTTGGCGGTTGTAAATCCTGTTGTGGTCAGGATCGAGACGACCTGAAAGCTCGCGTACCTGAGCGCATCCGCAAAACGGGGATAGGTACCGTTAATCCATAAGTTAAACGACACCACCCCGCAGAAAAACAGGGTGAACCCGAGGTACCAGCGAAATTCAGTATTTATCTTCAGTCCATTGAAATTGCCCCGCACCATCTGGAAGAAGAGCACGAAGGTCATGCCGCCAAGGAACATGAACAAGATCACGACCCAGTCGATATAGCTGCTGGCATAAGCGCCGATACTTGCATTTTTTACGGAATAGCCGGAAGTCGATACGGTCCCGAACGAGGTGCAGAGCGCGTCAAAGAGCGGCATGTCGCCGAACATCAGCAGGGCTGTTTCTATAAGGTTCAATGCCATATAGATTAACCACAGCCAGATCATCGCATCCCGGTTCCGGGCAACGAATTTTTCACGGGTGATCACCTGGCCGGGACTCGATTCCGCCCGAAAAATCCTCAAGCCGCCCACGCCGTGAGGCAGGAAAATGATGGTCAGGGTCAAGAATCCCATGCCGCCGAGCAGGTGCGTCTGACTCCGCCAGAACAGCAGGCCATGCGGCACTGACTCAATGTCATTGAGGGTCGTTGCACCGGTCGTTGTATAGCCGGACATCATTTCAAAGAAGGCATCAGTAAAGGAAGGAATAGCGCCATGGATGAGAAAGGGCATGGTGGACAGAGCTGAAATCAATATCCAGCCGAACGTGGCAACAGACAATCCTTCCTTGATGCCGAGATCATCAAAACGCCGAAAGAAGCGGCGTACCGTGTAACCGAGAATACTGATCACGGTTGCCGAGATAAGAAAGGCGTTAAGGTCGTTCTCCCCGTAGATCAGCGAGCACAGAATAGGCAGTATCATGGACAGGCCGGTGACCAGCATGAGTGT
>JAHEMX010000526.1 GCA_024643445.1 Desulfobulbaceae bacterium
TTTTTTTCTCATTTTTTAGAAGGCCTGGCCAAAATCAAAGGAGTGGAAAAGATGAACAACTTACTAGCGGGAGTGTTGCCGCAGGAAGGCGGCCTCGAGTCCTCGAGTTCCTGGAAATACTCAGCTGCGGTTTTTCTCTGTGGTCTGTTGGCAGTGGCGGGCGTTGCTGCCGGGGTTCATTCGATCGCGGCAGGGCACGAGCACACGTTTGGCGTAAGCCGTGAAGTACCATGGGGCATCCTGATTGCGGCCTACGTTTTCTTTGTGGTCACCTCGACAGGATTGTGCATTGTCTCCTCTATCGGTCATGTGTTCGGTTTCAAGAATTTCAACCCGATTGCCAAGCGGGCGGTGTTTCTCTCGGTTGCCACCATCGTTGCCGGTTTTCTGGTCATTGCCTTCGAGATTGAGAATTCCTGGCGCATGCCGGTCGGCAATGTGATCGGAGCCAATCCGACCTCTAATATCTGGTGGATGGGAACCCTCTATGGCGCCTATCTGTTTTTCATGATGATCGAGTTTATCATGCTGCAGAAAGAGCAGCATCGCACGGCAACCATGTTCGGTCTGGCAGGCCTGCTGACCGGTATTGTGGCGCATTCTAATCTTGGCGCCGTTTTCGGACTGCTCGGAGCCAGGGAGTTCTGGCACGGCCCCTATATGCCGATCTATTTCATCACCTCGGCGGCGATGTCCGGCTGCGTGGCAATCATCTTCTTTACCTATCTTGCCTACCGGGCCAACAACTGGGAGATGAGCGAGGACATGAAGCATTCCATAACCAGCGTTGCGAAACTGGGAGCTCTGATGATGGCGGTCATTCTCTTTTTTACCAGTTGGAAAATGATAACCGGCGTCACCGGCGAACCCCCGGGCAAATACACGGCGATGATGGCCTTGATCGACGGTCCCTACTCGCTGAATTTCTGGGCTGGAGAGGTGGGGCTCGGCATGCTTCTGCCGTTTGCCCTGATTCTCGCCGTTAAAGGCCAGAATATGCGTGTTTTGTTCGCAGCCTCTGTGGCCGGCATGATAGGTATCTTCTTCATGCGTTACGACCTGGTAATCGTTGGTCAGCTGGTACCTCATTACCACGGGATGGGGCTGGTGGATTACCCCGAGCTGTTCACCTATATGCCGTCACTCCACGAGATAGTCATTACACTCGGCGGTTTCGGGTTTTGCGGGTTTCTTTTCCTTGCCGGCGAGAAGCTCTTCCGGGGCCATCTCAGTGAAGATCATTGAGATCGCGGAAAAAGATGATGCTATATTAGCCGTTGAGGCTGCAACCATATCGAGAGTATGAGATGAAAATCAAAGAACTGGAAAAGATGAAGGCGGATCATCCTGATACCCTGCCGTCTAAAGAGCGGCGCTCGCTGCTGAAGATCGGTCTGGCGGTGACCGGTGTCTATCTCGGCGGATCCATTCTTTCCCTGACCTCGGTCACGAACGTGATGGCGGAAGGGGTAGTGCCGAAAAGAGGAAAGTACCCCTACAGCCCCCATTACAGCATGGTCATCCGTGAACATCTCTGCGTGGATTGTGAACTCTGCAAGAAGGCCTGTGTGGAAACGAACCACGTGCGGGAGGAATACGGCTTTCGGACGACCATTCTGGAGCGTCGCCGCGACATCGTGGGCGGCGGCGAGGAAACCATCTTCATGCCTATCCTGTGCAATCACTGCAACCGTCCGCCTTGCGTCCGCGTCTGCCCGACGACGGCCACCTGGAAGGATAAGAAGACCGGTATCGTCGTCATGAAGGACAGCCGCTGTATCGGCTGCAAGACCTGCATGGCCGCCTGTCCTTATAATGCACGATATTTTGACGAGGACAAACGGGCCGTGGACAAATGCAATTTCTGCTGGGATACCCGGCTGTCAAAGGGCGAGACGACCACCGCCTGTTCTGCAGCCTGTCCCGCCGATGTCAGGGTTTTCGGCGATCTGAGTGATGCCAACAGCAGGGTATTTGAACTGGTGCATGCACCCGAGACCATCGTCTGGGTACTCAGGCCGGAAGCCGGGGCCGTTCCCAATGTATTTTATACCAATGCGTAAGGGCCAGGGTCTTTGGAACACCAAAATCAGGCAAACGAAAATCAGGGGTGGTGCCGAGCATCACGGCGTACGCGGGAGAATGTAATGAAGAAACTAGTAATACTCAGTATTGTCGGCCTTTTCGTATTCAGCTGCGTGGTCATTTCCGCTGCAAACAAACCTGCTGAAACACAGGAAGCCTATGATGAGGACACCTACGGCCCGGAGGCGCCGATCGTCTGGAATAAGCCGGTTAAGGCGGTTTTTTTCAGCCACAAGGTGCATACCAAAGACAACGGGCTCGATTGCGAGTCCTGTCATGATGAGTTCTTTGAGATGGAGGCCGGTGCCGCCGAGGCAAAAGAGGATTTCACCATGGCCTCCATGGGGAATGGGCTTTATTGCGGGGCCTGTCATGACGGGAGCACCGCCTTTGCCTATAACGCCGAATGCGCCCGCTGCCATAATGCTCCAAAGGAGCAGGTTGTCTGGACCAAGCCGGTGCAGGCGGTGGTCTTCAGCCATCAGAATCATACTGAAAACGCAGGCCTTGGCTGCCAGGATTGTCACGACGCTCTGTTCACGATGAAGTCCGGCGCCGCCCAGGAAAAAGAGGATTTCACCATGGCCTCTCTTTATGCGGGAAACTATTGCGGTGCCTGCCATGACGGCAGCACTGCCTTTGCCTCTAATACCCGATGCACGGTCTGTCACATCGGCGTCAGGGGGTATGGGAAATTGACCGGCCAGGGTGAGAAACCATCTCACTGAAGCGGTCATTGATTCCTTTCCACGAAGGGTTCGGAATTCTCTCACGAGTTTCTTCCGAACCCTCCGCTCAGCCTTTCTCCTGCTCCTTCCACGAGTACAACATTAAGATTATCTGCACCGGATAGGACGCATTCTGCGCCATACGTTTCAAATACCTGATATAAATACGTTATTTTGACTTTTTCA
>JAHEMX010000527.1 GCA_024643445.1 Desulfobulbaceae bacterium
GCCAGCTTGAAGCCTTCCGCAGCAAGGTGCCTGGCCACGCCGAGGCCGATGCCTCGCGTGCCGCCGGTGACGAGCGCCACTTTGCTGTTTGACGTTTTTTCCATGCTGTCGCTCCGTATGCTAAATGGTTTCCGGTTCCCGGGGATTAGCCCGCCTGCAATCCGAAAAAACGAACAATGTCTTCAACCTGTCCGAGCAGCATTTCCCTTCCCTCGACAATGGTACAGCCCTTTTGTTCGGCTGTTTGCAGAAGCCTGGTTTTCGGCGGCTCCATGATGGCATCGCAGACAATGGTGCCTGCAGTTATACGGGAGGCGTCAACGGGACTTTCATCACTTCCCATGCCGACCGGTGAGGCGTTTACAACCAGCTGGTAGCCGGCGGGGTCAGCTCCGGCAATCTCGGCTCGTTCCAGCTTGGCAAGAAGCTGCCGGGCTCTGGTGCTGTCGGGTTCCGCTATGGAGATTGAGCCGACCTGACCCAGCTGCTCAAGAGCCACAGCGATAGCCGTTCCTGCGCCTCCCGCGCCGATGAGCAGGGTGCGCAATCCCCTGATACCGATACCGCGTTTGCGCAGGGCGTTAATGAGTCCGACACCGTCGAGCATTTCAGCTGCCCACCGGTCTTTCCCGGTGGGAGCGAGCACGTTGGCCGTCCTGGTCCTGAGTGCCATCGCACCTTTGGTGTGAGCCGCCTGGTAGGCCAGATATTTATGGGGAATGGTCACGATGGCACCGGCAAAGTTTTTCACCGCGCGCAGCCCTTTGAGAACCGTAAGAAAATCCTTTTCGCCAACATGCAGCGGCACCATAACCGCATTGATCCCATGCGACATGAAATAATCGCCGAAGGTTGCGGGGGATTTTACCTGTTTTACGGGATCGCCGATGATTGCCAGAACGCGTCTTTCATCGGTGCTTGTGTGAGTCGTCATGTTTTTTTGTCCACTGCATGGGAGATCATCGGTCAAACGCAGACAGGTCCAGCTGTCGGAACCTGTTGTAACAGGGCCGACCAGGCATCATCAGGGCATCCTAGCCCTTTCCTCTTGCTGATGCAAGAAACACAAACACTATTTGCGCCATGGAGCGCGCTGTTGACAGGCGCAGAGAAATTGCCTAGGATTTCGTGACAAAGAAGATTTGTCATGCTTTTTTCGTTTTGCCGGTGTTCATGTTCGATTTATTGCTTTAGGAAACCTTTTATTTCCCGGCCGGGGGATGTGATTTAAGTCCGCTCGGGAGTCTGAGAAAACAGCTATGCCAAGCTCACTGCCTACCTTATGCGGCTCTATGGCCGCGCATCCATACCGGATGGCGGTCGAGGTTCACAACGCAGCCTATCGGGAACTCGGGATAGATTATACCTTCGTCTATTTCGGTATCACCGACGCAGAACAGGGGGTGCAGGCCATACGCGCCCTTGGCATACGGGGGATGAATGTCTCGATGCCCTTCAAATCCGCGGTCATTCCGTACCTTGACCGGCTGGACCCGGCAGCCGCGGCCATCGGCGCGGTAAATACCATCGACAACAGGGATGGCTTTCTGACCGGGTACAACACCGACTATATTGGTGCGATGCGGGCCCTGCAGGAAGTAACCGGCCTTGCCGGCAGGAGGGTCGCCCTGCTGGGTGGTGGCGGCGCCGCCCGGGCCGTTGCCTACGGCCTTGCTGAGGCGGGTGCCGAGGTGACCCTCTACAACCGTTCGCTCGACAAGGCGGAGCACCTTGCCGCCGATCTGGGGCTGCTGGCGGGAGGCGGCCTGGAGGCGTTTTCGGCAGATGGCAGCCATGACATCCTGGTCAACGCGACGTCGATCGGCTTTAATGCACCGGATGAGTGCCCGGTGGCGAAGGAGAAATTGGGGGAGGGACTGATTGTCATGGACGCCGTCTTTATCCCGGTTGAAACCAGGCTTCTGCGGGAGGCAAAAGATGCCGGCTCTGTTACCGTTCCCGGCGTGAGGATGCTGCTGCATCAGGCCTGCGGCCAGGTTGAATTATACACCGGCCATGCTGCACCGCTTGCGGTGATGGAAAAAGTGCTCGCGGAGCAAATGCAGAGCATGGGTGCCTGATTCCCCCCTGTTTTTCTGGCGGCACCATCCACCGGGGATAATCAGGCGGGATCGGTCTAGGAATTTGGCACCCATTTCAATATGTGCTGGGCGACGGCGACGATCTCTTGATGCTGATTGATGACTTCGATAGCGGAGGTGGAGCGTTTCTTTTCATGGTCAAAATGAGCGACGGTGTAGTTTACCGTGATGGTATCGTTGATGAATACCGGCTTCAGGAAGCGCACGCGGTCATAGCCGAGCGATACAGCAGTTGCACCATTATTTGAGGCAGGGTATTGCTGGAGCAGAAGAGACGATGCGGTGGACATATAGCCCATCAGCAGAACCCCGTGGGCGATGCGTCTGCCGTAGGATGTCTTTTTCATGAACTCCCGGTTGACATGATTGGGGGAGAGGTCACCGGTAATGCCGGCAAACAGGTAGATATCGCTTTCGCCGACTGTTTTTGAAAAACTGACGCTGCATCCAACCGTGATGGTTTGCTGTTCCATACCGTATCCTCTTGTCGCTTTTGGCCGGCCTTTTGCCGTTGCAACCGGTGCCGGAGTGATTGTCAAATTCTTATACGCTCCCGACGGCTGGAATTGCCGGATCGTGTGGAGCATGAGCTGATAAGGATAATAAAAAGAAGTGTTCCCTGGCAAGTATCATTTATACTAAAAAAGAAGGTATCCAATGAGCCGTATCGCACTTATTCATGCCACCATGCTGTCCATCCCACCTACCATTGATGCCTTTGCTTCCCTGTGGCCTCAGGCGGAACTGGTTCACCTGCTGGATGACAGCCTTTCCCGGGATCGTCTGGCCGGCCGGGAAACCGCCGGCCGCATTGTCGCACTGGCGGAATACGCGGTTTCAGTAAAGGCTGACGCCATCCTCTTCACCTGTACGGCTTTTGGAGAGGCAATCGA
>JAHEMX010000073.1 GCA_024643445.1 Desulfobulbaceae bacterium
CCCGTAAAAAGGAGTTCCTGGATGCCGTCATTGTTCCCCCCTTATTCGTAAGTTACCTCGATCATACTTGCGACATTTGGGTAATCATCAGCATGTTGTTTTCCATCTGAGATAACGACATTTTCTATAGTGCCCATGGCATCCATATCCATCATGTTGTAATCCCCCTTCACCTTCCAAAAGCGATGGCTGACCATTCCCAAAAACTATGACTTTTGATAAAAGTATGATGGAATTTTCTCCTTATACCAGGCAACCACTTTGTCAACAGGATCAGGGCCCAGTAATTTCACATAGGCCAGATATGACTTTCCATTGGCTTTCATATCCCCGTACCCCCGGGTTTGCAGGATCTCCGCTCCAGGATAGGCTGGTATCGCCACGGCGGATGCATCCGGCACTTTGGCCTCCTTGATGAACATTTGTGCCAGAGGGGATGTGTTTGACGTAATTTTAACCTTGGCCGCATAGGGTGCGGCCAGAGCCGCGCTGCTAAGGCCAAGACAGACCATAATTAATGTTATCCCGATCAGTTTTTTCATCTTCTTTCCTTTCTGTCTTATTTATCTCAATTGCTATTTCTAATAGGTGCAGCGGTAAAACCGTTCTTGAATCACTGCTGCCGGCGCCTGTTGCTTTGTCGCAGTGAAAACGGTAGAGTGCGCTGTCAGCAGCCGAGGTGCATTACCGCTTTACCATTAGGGGTACATTATGAACATCCTTTTTCCGATTGCAAGTTATCTCATTGGAGCCATACCTTTTGGTCTGATGCTCGGCAAACTCGCGGGTATTGATGTACGGACCGCAGGCAGCGGAAATATCGGTGCAACCAATGTCAGCCGGCTGCTTGGGAAAAAACTGGGGTTTGCAACCCTTGTTCTTGATTGCCTGAAGGGGTTTCTGCCAATCTTTGCGGCCTCACACCTGCTTCCCGATGGTTCCAGTAAACAGGTCGTCATGCTGCTCTGCGGCATCATGGCGGTGGTCGGGCACATGTTTCCGGTCTATCTCGGTTTCAGGGGAGGCAAGGGCGTTGCCACGGGACTTGGTGTTTTTCTCTTTTTGTCACCACCGGCAATTGCTATCAGCCTGGTCGTCTTTGTCGGGTTGGTGGCATTGACCGGTTTTGTCTCCGTCGGTTCCCTGGCAGCCGCAGGTCTTTTTCCCCTGTGGCTTTATGTTCTTGGCCAACCGCTTGCATCCGTCTCTGCCGGAATGGTGATTGGGGGCCTGATATGGATAAAGCATCATCAGAATATCAGGCGCTTGTTCCGCGGCGAGGAAAAGAGCTGGAAAAAGAAGTGACCACCACCATTCCCGTGACGGGGTAAAAAAGAGGGCTGATGATCTGGACAAACGGCGCCAGTGCAGCGTATCAGGGCTGCAACCGGGGACGTTGCCTTTGTATCCAGCACACGGCCCGAACGGTGACGATATGACCAGAGAAGACGTTGTACAGCGCATTGTCAATGCGGCTACGAGACAGCTGAGACCTGATGGCACTTCCTACTACTCGCTGGCCTATCGCGACGAACTCGGCCTCGTGCAAGAAACGGGCTGCAGCCTGAAGGAAATACAGATCGTCGCGCTGGAACATGATCTTATTCCTGAGGTCTATATCAGAAACCAGAAGAGTCTGTCCAGCCGGGATCAGGTCAGGCTGCTGCAGACGCATGTGGGGATAATCGGACTGGGCGGTCTTGGCGGGACGGTTACGGAAATCCTGGCCAGGATCGGTATTGGATCCCTGACCCTGGTGGATGGAGATGTCTTCGAGGACAGCAATCTCAATCGCCAGCTCCTGAGCCGTGTCGACAATCTCGGCAAACCAAAGGCGGACGCGGCGGCGGAGCGGGTACGTGCAATTAATCCGGCGGTAGAAACATGCGTACACAGACAGTTTCTCTCTGCCGAGAACGCCCAGGCTATTCTCAAAGATGTCAACATTGGGGTTGACTGCCTTGATTCAATTGCCAGTCGTTTCATTCTTGAGCAGGCCTGCCGGACCAGGCAGATACCGATGGTTTCTGCGGCGATTGGCGGAACGTCGGGACAGGCTACCGCAGTCTATCCGGAAGATCAGGGGCTGTCCCGCATCTACGGCGATCCCGGCACGGCTTCACCCAAAGGGGTTGAGATGATGCTTGGAACCCTGCCTTTTGCCGCCATCTCTATGGCCGCCGTTGAATGTGCCGAGATCGTCACTATCGCACTCGGCAAGCCGGCCCCTCTGAGGAACCGGCTGTTTATCACCGACCTGACGGATCATACCGCCGAACTGATCGATTTCTGATTGCCACAGAACAATTACGGGGACAGTATACTTAATTCTTCTGATCCTTTCTTTTAAAGACGATGCCCTTTGGTATCACCTCCTTGTACACTCGAAAAATGAATTAAGTATACTGTCCCCGCAATTCAGGCACCTAAAATAAGGGGAAAAGATGCTCAATGGTATCGATTCCAGGTATTCAGCGCATCTACCCAACCATTGAGTGCGGCGGGTATTTTTGTCAAAATGACGCTTAATAAAGGTTGAGCAAGGTTTCAATACTCTTTTTTTAACAGCGCCTTGAAACGTGAGTTCCTGTCATCTCATAAAAGAAGCTATCCGGCTTTTCTCAACAATGCACATCAAGAAGCCAGGTACAAGCTCCACAAAACCAGGGGGATGATGATATCAGCGAAAAATACCGGCCCGGCATTGCCGGGGTTTTTATTGCCGTTTTTGAGCATATCTTCTAAATGAACTGAGAAAGCGCCGATTAAAAAGACCGAAGTAAAAATGATAGTTGCCAACCAGAATTCACCGCGAAAGAAAAAGCTGAGGAGGCCGCACGTGGCCAGGGCTAGGTTGGTAAAGGCAACCTCTTTCTGAAAGAGATTGCCGGCTGGCCAGCCTATGTAGGCTGCCACATCATCTGATTTAAAATAATGTCCCAAAAATGCCCACAACCCACCAAGGCCAACCTTTATCACGAGCAGCCAGAGAAGGATAGTCTCCAACACAGGTGCCTGATTTAAAAAAATGTCTGCAGCCGCTATAACAAGTGCCAAAATCGTAAGATAAATTGTGTACATAATTTGTCTTGACCTCATTGTTTGTTGAAATGGTGAAAAGCACGGCACTCCACAGAAAATCTGATGTTTTATATTGTATAATTTTTAAAAGGATCACCTCCGCAGTAGAGGCAGATCGACCTGTTCATCGAAAATAGGGGACATACCGTTTATTTTTACTTGTTGATTCCTTTCAATGTCCCTTCAGGTTGATGAACGCAAGACCTGTCCTGTGACATTCAAAACATTCGGAATTATCAATGGCTCAACTGATGGAAGGGCATAAAGAGCAGGCGAGGATAAGGTACAGCCCGTATCTTATGGGGCGGCCTGTCATTTTTTTCCTAACATCCTGGCTCCTGAAATGCCACCATTTCACTGCTGATGATCTATCTATAGGTTAACAAATATTTCTCAGCAATCAAATTTCCTGAAGCCGTTTTTCTTGCCTGGCTGAACTGGACCGCGCCCAGGAAAGTGCGGGTAAAAGAGCATACAGGCACCTTTGAACATACAGGAGGATGTCGAGAAAAACGGGCGCTGCAGCGGGTATTTACAATGAAAGTGACTTGATCAAAGTGAGGACACGTATCGGTGGATGATGGAGTCTAACGAGGACCATTATCATGGTTAAATCAGAGATGTAACTCCGATCAGATACAAAGTGCAAAAGATGGAAAACACCGCTTTGGAGCTGCCATTCTAACAGGGAACGCACATCTTCCGTTAGGAATTAAGCGCACTACTGGTCGAGCGAGCTTTTACAGCCTTTTTATTAGTAATGTCTTAAAAAGCGACTTCATATCGACTATTTCGGAAACAGAAACTGCAGTTGCACGCGCAGCTGCCAGTCGGCTCCGTAATCCGGTTTGACCGCGTTATAGTAAGCGCTGATCTGCCCATTGACAGGCAGGGAGCCGATCTTGAAAATTTTCCCGATTCCCCCTCCAAAAGGAACCGTCCAGGTGTCGTCGCTGTCAGCTTTCCAGTTGGCGGTGATGATGGGGGCGCTGGATAAATACCAGCCGTCCGCCAGGTTGTAGTTGACGAAATATTGCCAGGTGAACAGGTTGATATCCTTCTCACCCGATCCCCCGGTAGACCAGACGTTGCTGAACAGCGAGCCGATCACCCAGTTTCCGGGCATACTTAAAAATACCATGGAGGCACCGGCTCCCCACTTGTCTGAGCCAAGTGCATCATCTGTTGCCGTTGGCAGCAGGAATACGGGCCCCGCTCCCCAGATCACGGCGCCTGGATCTTTGGGCGAGAAGAAACCGGTGAACGTGGTGTCGCCTAAGCCGGATACCCTTCCTTCCCCACCGGTCAGGACATCCGGTTGAGATATAACTGGCAAGATGGTGCGGGTAATCAGGTTCCATCTTTCCGAGATGGATATGGGCCAGACCGGTTGGATATTGAGGATGTTTTGGGTCTCATCGCCTGGTCCAATGCCAAAATTGGTGTTGTTCTGGAAGGGCAGGCTGATCATGTCTGCCACAGGGTTCTGAGCCGCCTTGGCCAGGTCGGCCGAGTCGGCTGCTTTGGAAAACGCGACCGGAGAAAAGACGTAGAACAGAAACAGGATTGAAAGGATTCTACAGCGAAATTCTCCGTTCATGGCAACCTCCGGGGGGGAGCAAGTGGGGTTGAAGGACAAGCCTTAGCCTGCTGTGCCGTTTGCGTGTTCGTGTTAATCGTTGTGTAAAGAGCAAGGGAACAACAGAACGTTTCTTTCTCCATTTAATGGTCCGCTTCCCGGTCCGGTTGCTGCGCCGGCGGGGCATACCACTGATCTTTCGGCACTACTTTTGGTTCTTTTGTATCACCTACATAATGCGGTGTCATGATCGCCACGCCATACTCATTGAAGACATCCTGAATGTTGCAGTGCAAGGCTGAATAAATCCTGGGTATTTGATCAGCACTATTGCAGAATACGTTAAGCTCATAGGTGACGCCGAAATCTCCGAGTTCTTTTTGCAGCACGAAATGCCGGGCATCCTCTTGCAGGCCTTCGGTATTGCTGGCTGCCATCAGCAGCATCGCTTCCACCTGCCGCCAGGGAACCTCGTATCCGATACCGACGGTCGTGTGCAGGATCAACCCCTGTTCCTCGGCCATATTCGAGTAATTGGTGACTTCCCCGTTGAGTATAGTCGAGTTGGGTATAATGATTTCTTCGTTTTTACGCGAGCGCAGGCGTGTCACCAGCAGGCGCACCTCGATCACTTCACCGACATGTTGGCCGATTTTTACCCAATCCCCCACTTTGAAGGCACGCCGGTAGGTCATGGTATAGCCGGCTATCATGTTGGCGATGAACGATGATGAGCCGAGTGAGAACAATACCCCAAGCAGGATGGTAATGCCTTTGAAGGCTTCCGACGATGAACCGGGGATATATGGATAGGCGACGACGACACAGAGAATCACCATGAAGACGCGAACGATACGATAGGTGGGCCAGGCCCATTCGCTGTGGAATTTCGGAATGGCGATTTTTCCCCGGTCGATCTCACTGAACAAGGCGTGAGTCATCCGGAGCAGAGCACGAAAAATGATCACCAGGATAATCAGGAAAAAGAGGCTGGGTAGGTAATTGATCGCAGCCTGGCCTATTGCCTGCAGCGGGTCGAGAACATAGCCTAGCAGTGTTTTTGACAGATACCGGGTCCAGGGAAAAAGACCAAGAACTTGGTTAACAAACAAATAGATCAGGAAAAAAACAAGAATTATGCGAATGACCTGTGACAGGATCTGTACTCCCGCCAAGATCTGTTGAGCCTGCAGGATTTTTTGGGATTTTGTTTCGAGTTGCTCTACCTTGCGCCTGAAGCGCCGTTCGATATAGGCGTCTATCTTGCGGAAGGCCCAGAACAGGGTGATAAGCAGGACAGCGAGCACAACGGTCCTGACGAAAGCATAGAGCGCGTGCCTGAGCAGGACCCTGCCCTGACGTTCCTCCCGGTAGTTTTCTATCGCCTGTTTGATCTGCGCAAGATAAAGGTCCTGGGCTATCAAAATCGAGGTGAAGTCTCCCTCCAGCTGGGCGTCATCGCTGTAGACGTTGAACAGTGTTTTGCCGCTGGCATATATCCTGACCTTGCCGTCTGTCTCGCGAACTTCAATCGAGGCCGGGTCAAACGAGGGATCCTTGGCCAGCTCCTCGATTTTCCGCGCAATATTATTCGCACGCTTTTTCGCAGGATAGGTTGATACGCCGAAAACATTGAACAAGGGCCTGCCATCAACCACAACAGGAGCGGTGTGATAGGCGTTAAACTCGATCTTGCTGTCGTTATCGGCTGGCTGTTCGGCGAGAGCGACAGGCGGTTCCGCATGAAACAGGATAAGTAACAGGCAGGCGATTGAGCGGATGAGAAAAATTTTCAGGTGGTGGCCGGTGAGCGCCGGAACATTGGTCATTTTTGGGTAACCTGTTCAATGATCTGTCTGAAGAGCGGTATTTAAGACGAATGCATCGTCTAGGAAGGTAGCAGATAAGGGAGGAAGATACAATGAGAAGGTTGTACCGAAGACGACAAGAAATTGGGGTCAGCCCCCTATTTCTCGTAATTTACCCGGAATGAAAAATAGCAGAGGCGTTAGACGACGGTTGGCCGGGATACGCTGAGCCACAGAGTGATGTGCCGGGACGATCAGCACAACCCTCTCTTTAAATTGCCAGTGTCGATGTTTTCCCTGACGGTTGACTGAAGGATTCCCCTCTGTTAGGAATTAAGCTTAATAGCGGTGGAGCGAGTTTTTAAAGCTGTTTTTTTTGCAATGTACTAAAAGCGAATTCTTATCGCCTGAATCAGAATTGTGCAGTATCGAAAAATAAAGGTGAAGCAATGAAGAGGTTATTGAAAATAGTCGGTTATACCTGTCTCGGTCTCTTCGGGCTGCTGGTTCTGGCGTTTATCGCTTTGCAGCTGATCAGCAACGAGCAATATAAGAAGTGGCTGGTTAGCGCCGCCCATTCTGCAACCGGTCGGGAACTGGCAATAGACGGTCCCTTTGAGCTTGAGATCGGCCCCCGGCTTGGTCTGCTGGCCCGCGATGTGCGATTTGCCAATGCGCCCTGGGGAACCAGAGGCGATATGGCCACCATCGGCACGCTTATTGTGGAACTGCGGCTCATGCCGCTGTTCAAGGGTGTCCTCGATGTCAGCGTGGAAGCAGACGCGCCGGATATCCTGCTGGAAAGGAACGAAGCGGGGCAGGGCAACTGGGTATTTGTTGAGACCGAACCAGAGCCCCCGGCGGAAATGGTGGCTGAAAAACCAGGTGAGCAGGGCGGATCTTTTTTCCTGCCTGTCAAACCCTATATCAGGAACCTGGAAATCAAGGACTTCAATTTTCTTTTTAAAAATGGTGCTGGGGATGGGGATCTCCAGGCGGAGGTCGGGCATCTGCGGGTGTTTGTCGATGGGTCTGACATCCCGCTGACCCTCAAAGCGACCTATCGGGGTACGCCGATAGAACTCCGCGGTTCGCTGGGACGCATAGACGCCTGGCATGAAAACCGGCAGACACCGATCTCGCTGACAGGCAGGCTCAACGACGCCAATCTCGCGATAAACGGGACCGCCGGCCCGATGCTGCCAAATCCCACTGCACACCTGGACTGTACACTGGCAGCCGGCAATATCAGCACCTTCTCTCAGCTCGCTGGCATTACTTTGCCTGATCTTCAGGGCCTTGATCTCGGCCTGAGGATTGTGGCCGAAAGCGGACAGCTGTCAGCCGAGAATATCAGCATGGGTCTCGCTGATCCCCGGTTGACGGTTGCCATCCGCGGTCAGGTGGCCGATCTGCTTGGAGTCGGCGGGATCGATCTGAATACAGAACTGAGCACGGATCGGGGAAACGAATTGCTAGCCGGTTTTGATCTGCAGATCCCTTACTCACTGCCCCCGGCACTGCATTTCAAAGCTGCTGTTCAGGGTGGCGGTGAATCACTGTCGGTCCGCAACCTGGAACTGCAGATCAATGACCAGGGATTGGACATCAGCCTGAGTGGTGCGCTGGAAAACCTGCTGTCTCGATCCGGCGGTCAGGCGGCTCTCAGCATCGATCTTGAATCGACGGCGTTAGTCGCTCAGTATCTCGGCCGGGATCTGCCGGCCTTTGGGCCGTTTCATACAGAGGCGCGGTTTTCATCGACCGGGCAGAACATGCAACTCGAATCGCTGCAGATAGCCCTCACTGATCCAGCGATCAATGCCACGATTTCAGGTCTGGCGCGGTCTATCGGTCGAGCGGAGGACGGTTCTATTGAGGTGAGCGGCATCGACCTCTCGGCCGAGGTGCAGTCCAGCCGGTTGGATGATGTCGCCGAAAAGCTTGGACTCGATCTAACAGTCCCTCTGCCGGCGTCGCTGAGCATAAAAGGCTCAGCCTCCGGCAGCCTCGATCAACTGGCCGTCACCGCTGCAGAGGCTCTGGTCGAGGATGAAGGGCTTGACGTTACTCTGAAAGCTTCGGTGGACGATGTCATGAACCTATCCGGGGTCGCGGCCAATCTGAGCGCGGAAGTGGCTGATACCGCAGTCCTTTCCAAATTTGCCGGCATGGATCTGCCCGGATTCGGTTCCCTGAATCTGCAGGCGAACGTCGTATCGGAGGGCCGGACCTATCGGCTCGACAAGCTCGAGCTGCTGCTGGACGGCGAATTGCTCAAGGCGCAGTTGGCGGCGGTGGTTGATGATCTGCTTGACCTGGCAGAGGTAACAGAGCGGCGCGAGGTGCTTGGAACAGCCGGTATTGATATTTCGCTCAAGGTCGATACCCCGTCAATAAAAAGCCTGGCCGGGCTGGCCGGTGTAACGCTCCCCAATGTCGGGGCCCTGAAGCTCGATGGCCACCTGGCATCAGCGGGACAGGCGCTGGCGCTGGATAGCTTTAATGCGGTTGTAACACGCGATGGTCTTGAAACGACCGCAGCGGCAACGATAGCAGATGTTGCCGCCCTGTCCGGTGTCCAGACCGTTATTAAGGGTAAACTTGATTCATTGGCTGAACTTGCCGAACTCACCGGTACCGATCTGCCCGAAACCGGTCCCTGGGGTGTGCAGTTCAAGGTCGCTTCGGACAATCCGCTCAGCAGCCCGATAACACTTGCAGCACTTCTTGAAGGAGAAGGAATCAAGGCCGTCTTCAATGCATCGGTCGCTGATATCAAGCTGCCGCAGACGTTCGAGACGGACCTGACGATCGAGGCCGAGTCTCTCGCCCGGGTCGGCGCTTTGCTTGGCAGAGAGGTACCTGAGGATAAACCGCTGAAAGTTACCGGCAACGCTGTCGGGAAGCCGGGCGATTACCGGGTTAACGAGCTTTTGGTTGAGACGGGGGAGAGCACTATCCTTGCAGACCTGGCTTATGTCATCCCACCTGAAGAAAGAGCCGGGCGAAAGAAGCTGTCTGGGCAGGTGGCGCTTCGCAATCTTGATTTTAATTCCTGGCTGGCTTCACCGAACAAGACAGCCGGACCGACGGCGGAGGTAATGGGATCATCTGATGCGGCTGAGCCAGAAACGACCAAACAGAAGGAGACAACGGGCAAGAAATTCTTTTCCAGTGAACCCCTGTCGACGGGGTTTCTCCAAGACTATGATGTTGATCTGAGGCTGGATGCGGCAAATATAACAATGCCCCAGGGGATAGCACTGGACGCAGCCGTGGTCATAAACCTCGACCAGGGACTGTTACGGGTTGACCCGTTTTCCATCAAGCAGAGTCAAGGCGGCACCGGCAGCGGCGCACTGATGCTCGATGCACGTTTCCCGACGGCAAAACTGGAGGCTCGGCTCGATTTTAAAGATATCGTTCCGCCCCGCTTTGGCGGCCTGCTGGACCTCAATCTCGATTTTGCCGGAAAAGGTGAATCGATTGCTGACCTGATGGGAAACTTGAACGGCCATTTCATCGCGTCTCTGGAGGATATGGAACTTGAAAAATCCTTCATGAGCAATTTTGGGGCGGGACTGCTGTCCCAGTTGAACCCGCTCAATAGCGATACGACCGTGTTTGAATGCGCCGTCGTCCGCTTTGACATCACCGACGGGATCGCCGACTTCAACAAGAAGATCGCGGCCCAGACCCACGAAGTCACCTGGCTCGGAGGCGGCGAAATCAACCTGAAAACAGAAGAACTCGACCTGGGCGTATCGCCCAAAGCGCGCGGCACGCTGAGTTCCCTGACGAATATCGACCTGGCCTCACTGGTTCATGTCGGCGGAACCCTGGCGGAGCCTCGCATTGGTCTCGATGTCGCCGATGTGGCAAAGAAATATGGGGAGTATACCGCCTTTATCGCCACCGGCGGCCTGTCGTTTCTTGCCCAGAAGGCATTTGAAACCACCCAGGCCAACATGGATCAGTGCGAACTGATTGTGGCAGAATTCAACGATGAAGACCAAGACGGGGATGAAGAGGTGAAATAACCTGCCTCGGAAGTTACAACCCCTGGTCCGTCTGACCTGGCATTGATGCCTGAAAACACACCAAAAAGGCGAAATTGCGAACCGCCCCTTGGTTCCGTGTTTCTCATCGTCAATAGGTTTTCAGTGTTCCCAAATAACTGTGCAGGTTTCTTTCCGATGATCGCAAGTTTCTCGGGAAGCAGAGTCAGCGCATAAATAACGCCTGAAATAAGGATAAGTTCAGCATAAACGCCTGGGTTTTAGATTTTAGTGCCGACATGCTCCCTGACGGTTAAACGAAGCCATTTGCCTGCTGGGAACCAGGTTCAATGCTGGTCGAGCAAGGCTTTAAAGCTGTTTAATCAACAGTGCCTCAAAAAGCGAAATTTTATCACCTCTCACCCATAGCGTGGGAACACGGCAATGGGGAATGCAGACCACCCCCGGCAAGCGGGAAATAAGGGGGGTGGTCTGCTTGCGATAAGGACGCGGTGTGCTCGTCGGAACACCGCGATCAACAGTTAAATGGTCTGTTTGATTGAGTCGACAGTGACTTCAAGGACCCGTGTTAAAAAGGAAAACTTCTCTTTCATCATATCATATTCAGGACCTGAAGATATGAATCTTGCTGTCCCTTTAACGAGGAATCCCGTGCCCATTCCCATGCG
>JAHEMX010000074.1 GCA_024643445.1 Desulfobulbaceae bacterium
TGGAATTGTCAAAGAGAAAAAAATCATTCAGAAAAATGTTGCCTTGGCGGTGAGTTGGAGTGAGGAGCAGGGAAAATATATCTCGATCGATTCGGAAGGCTGGCAGTTTACCCAGACCCGCGGTTACGTCATCGTGGATACCGGGGCGTTTGGCCTGGTAGCATTGATACCCATGGGTATGGCCCAGGTATCTTCCGTCAATTTCGAGGACAATGTCAAAGTGGGATCGACCCACGAGAAAGGAGACATGCTGGGGAATTTCCTGTTCGGCGGTTCCGATTTCATCATGCTCTTTCAGAAAAAGGCCGGCTTTGAGATCATGGTGCAGCAGGAAGAGGACAGGAAAACCTATAAACACATTCTCATGGGGGTAAAGTACGGCGTTATGAGAGGGGAGAAATAATCTCCATCAGAATTACCTGGAGGATTTCAGCGAGGCGGCGGGAACGAGGAGGAAACAGGTGGGGCGCGCACCTCATTGCCCGCAGTATCCTGGGTGCGGTTATGCACTCATTCCCCGATGTGTGTAGATCAGGGAGCTGACCGGAATGAAGTATCTGGATATGGAGTATCCTTTCCCCCTTGCCGGTCTTAGGATGTGATACTTCTCCTTTTCCCTCCTGCGGCCGGTTCTCTTTTCGGTTGCCTCATGCTCTCTTGTCCGCCTGGTAAATAATTCCTTTCGAGGCTGCAAAACGACTTTTTTCATCCATCCTGTCGAGGTTCGCGGGCTGGCCTGCACTCGTCTTTCTCGCTTTTGTCTCCGCTTTTTTCAAAAAAAATCATTTTTTTTCAAAAAAACGACATAACCCCTTGGCATCAAAGAAAATAAATGAAATACTTGGTAACTTACTGATTACACATCATAAATTTCATAAAAATGGTAACTAATTTCGGTTGATTTCCCGGCCGGCAACAATTTTTTTTCGTTTAAGCGTTCGATATTTCTTGATTATTTTTTTTAATTAGGTACTTTTTCAAAAAAAACAAATCCTTAATTAAGGAGAGGGGTACAACGTAGGATAAATTTTAGCGGAGGAAATCAATGACCATTTATCATGGCCAAGAGAACGTATCGAAAGATTATTCCCCCAAAATGCATGAGCAATCATGCGCAACAGACCAAACGGTCACTGACAGGAGATCGGTAATACGAAAACTTGCCGTGGGGACGGTGGCTCTCGCAGGCTGCAGTGTATTGCCTGCCAAATGGACCACGCCTCTCCTGGAGTTCGGCGCACTTCCCGCTCATGCAATAACAAGTGGTGAAGTCGCTTCATTGTACGGTTACGCAAACCAGGTGGAGATTTTCAATACCGGGGAGAAAGTCTCGGTAGACAGTATTCTGCAGGACAAATTTGTGTTTCCGATGCTTGGGCCTGATTATGGTCCGCGATTCCTCATTGTCTGGTCCGACGGCAACGAGCTTGCGGTATCGGATTCATCGAGAATGGCGATGGTGGGGAGTGAAAGTGATGCCAGGAAGTTTCAGCCTGGCGGACCTTACAGCCATAACAATCCGGATATCCCGACGATGGAGGTCTATGCCAAACGCGGAACCCACCCGGAGAGCGTTACCGTTTACTATTAACTCATAGTCCAAGACATCAGGGCGAGTCCTGGTGCCGAACGTTGACCTCGTGAAAGGGTCAGGTCCTGTTCTATCGAAAAACGAGACCTGACCCTTTTTTGCGTTCATTGCCCCTGTCCTTCACGGGGTTTTGGCATCAGTCGATCTCGAAGGCCCTTTCACCGTGAACTGCATTGTCGAGCCCTGAGACCTCGTCTTCCTCTGTTACCCTGAGACTGCCGGTAAGCACTTTGGTTATATAAATGACGACGAGTGTTCCTGTCGCCGTAAAAATGATGGTGCCGGCAATTGATACTGCCTGGATCAACAGCTGCCTTGGATTGCCGAAGAACAAGCCTGTCGCACTCCCGTTTATGGCGGGATTGGCAAAGAGACCGGTTGCCAGGGCGCCCCATATTCCACACATGCCATGTACGCCAAACGCATCGAGAGAATCGTCATACCCGATTTTTCTTTTGACTACGGCGACACTGAAAAATCCCATGACCCCGGCTACCAGGCCGATGAGCAGCGAAGAGGACATGCCCACAAAGCCGGCCGCAGGGGTAATGGCAACCAGTCCAGCGACAACACCGGAGGCGATGCCGAGCAGGGTCGGCTTCTTGTTGATGTACCACTCGGCAAACATCCAGCCCAAGGCCCCCATCGAGGCGGAAGTATTGGTCACCAGAAAGGCCGAAGCGGCTACGCCATCGGCGGCCAGTTCGCTGCCGGCATTAAACCCGAACCAGCCGAACCACAGCAGGGCGGCTCCCAACGCGGTCAGGGATACGCTGGATGGAAACATCGGTTGTTTGCCGTAGCCGATCCGCTTTCCGAGGACCAGGGATAATACGAGGCCGGCGACACCGGCATTAATATGGACGACCGTGCCGCCGGCAAAATCAAGCGCCCCCATTTTCGCCATCCAGCCTCCGCCCCAGACCCAGTGTGCCAGAGGAGAGTAAATGCAAGTCAGCCAGAGAACAGCAAAAACGATCCATGAAGAAAATCTCATCCGGTCGACAATTGATCCGAGCACCAGAGCGATGGTTATTCCGGCAAAGGTCATCTGAAATACGATAAAGACGTAGGTGGGTATGGTCCCGGACAGGCTGTCTACACCAATCCCGTGCAGGAACACGTTGTCAAGTCCACCGATGATGCCTGCCTTGTCGGGTCCGAAGGCAAGCGTATATCCCCACATCATCCAGATCACGCTGCCGAGACAATAGGCCACGAAGGTCATGGCATAGGTGTTCAGAAGATTCTTGTACCGTGACATGCCGCCGTAAAAAAGGGCCAGGCCCGCCGGTGTCATAACCATGACCAGTGCGGTGGCAACAATCATCCAGGCGGTATCCCCGGTATTCAATTCATCGGCAGCAAAAACCGAGCTGAATGGGAAAAACAGAGAAACTATTACGATTACATAACTGATAGGTTTCATCCTGAAATCCTCCTTTATTGGACTACCAGGCAGGCAATAAATTACAATATTGTTATTTAATTTGAATACGTATTACATTAAAGTTGAACATAGTCAATTGTTGCAAGAGAAGCAATAGTTTCTTTTACTGA
Organism: Desulfobulbaceae bacterium; assembly: GCA_024643445.1. GTDB lineage: Bacteria > Desulfobacterota > Desulfobulbia > Desulfobulbales > Desulfocapsaceae > Ww85. Next base: position 3,152 of record JAHEMX010000074.1, read on the forward strand.
AAGAAAAATCAGGTTGTCCGGGTCGGGATCAAAGGAGATGGCGGTAGATGGCAGGTAGGTGCAATGATCGGCAGCAGCGGCGCTCGAGGAGAAATACGGACGAAGATATGTGCTGCTAAAGATTTATTTCATTTTCCCGTTTCCAGCAGTCGCTGCAAGGCGAGCGGGTCGGTTACCGGGAGTTTACAGGTGAAATCGGAACAGACATAAGCCGCGGCCATGCCGTTGATGGGTGTGACCGTTTCCAGAAACGGCATATTCTCGGCAAGATAGGCCTGGTTTTCTTCACCATCGGCCAGCAAGACAAGACGCGCGGGATCAAAAGCTTTTGCCGCGACAGCGAGAAGGGACGCGGTGTCCGCCGCCCCTCGTTTTCCAGCAATCACCACTTGAGCCGGTTTTGCGTTCATCAGCTGCCAGGCGGTCAGCATGAGGGGTAAAGCCGGCGGGTAGCGATTGATCGTTACGCTGAAGGACGCAACCACCTGACGGGCCATTTCAACCCACCGAGTGTTGTTCTGCAGCTGTCCGAGGAGCAGCAGGTTAAGAGCCGCCACGGAATTCCCTGCCGGTTCCGCACCGTCATATTCTTCCCGCATCCTCACTTTAAGAGTCGGATCCGGGACACTGTCGAAAAAGAACCCGCCGATATCGTTCCAGAAGGTATCGATTTGGCTTACGGTCAAATCAACGGACCATTTGAGAATCTGCGGGTCATAGTTGGCCAGGTACAGATTAAGAAGACCGGCAACCAGGAAGGTGTAATCGTCGAGCTGTCCTGCCAGACCTGCCGCGCCTTTCCGGTATCTGCGCTTGAGGGTGTGAGAGCCCTGGTCATAGAGATGGCCCCTGATGAATCCTGCCGTCTGTTCCGCTCTTTCCAGAAGATCCGGGGCTTGAAGAATCCTGCTCGCCCGTGCCAGTGCCCCGATCATCATACCGTTCCAGGCCGTAATAATTTTATCATCGAGGTGGGGCCGTCTCCTCTGCTCCCGCGCTCTTGCCAGTATTTCCCGCGAGGCGGCAAGGCTGTTTGCTATTACTTCACTTTGCTGGTTAGGGCCGGCGGCTGTCTGATTGATGTCGTGGACGCGGTGCAGGATATTTCTGCCGACAAACTCGGCTGCTGGGTCATGCTCGACGTTTCCTGCATCCTTCACCCCGTAGTGGTAGCTGAAAATAGTCGCATCCTCCAGCCCGAGCTGGTGGACAATATCCTCCTTCGTCCAGAGGTAGTACGCACCTTCTCCATGTTCCCCCGGGAGATAGGGGTTTTCGCTGTCGGCATCTTCGGCCGAGTAGAACCCACCGCCATGATCCTGCATATCCCGCAGCGTATAGGTAATAATGTCTGAGGCAACGGTGGCGTATTTTTCATCACGGGTGATCTGGTAGGCATCGAGATACGAGTTCACCAGCTGACCCTGGTCATAGAGCATCTTTTCGAAATGCGGCACAAACCAGTCTGCATCGACGGAGTAACGATGAAATCCGCCGCCTATCTGGTCGTGCATGCCTCCCGCAGCCATGTTATCGAGGGTAAATAATGCCATGTTTTTCGCATGTGCCTCGTTCGTGGCCAGATAGTAGGAAAAAAGAAAACGGAGGACGGCCGGCCGGGGAAACTTGGGTGATGTGCCAAAACCTCCTGTTCTGGCATCATAACTCCTTGCAAGAAAGTCATATCCGCGTTCAAGAACATCCGCTTTAACGGGTGTGGAAGAAGCGCTGCTTCCCGCTTCCAGAACAGCGATCATCTGCGCTGCTGCTTTTTGAATATCTTCATGCCTGTCCAGCCAGGCCGAATGAATTCCCGTCAGCAGATGCTTGAAGCCGGGGCGCTGTTTTGATGAATCCGGTGGGAAATAGGTGCCGGCATAGAACGGACTCCCGTCGGCCAGAAGGAATACGGACATGGGCCAGCCTCCTCCGCCTGTCATCGCTTGCGTGGCCGCCATATACATCTGGTCAATGTCAGGCCGTTCCTCTCTGTCTACCTTGATACTGACAAAAAATCGGTTCAGAATGGCGGCGACCTCCGGGTTTTCAAAAGATTCATGGGCCATGACATGGCACCAGTGACACGTGGAGTAACCGATGGAGAGGAATATCGGTTTGTTTTCATCCCGGGCAATCTGAAAAGCTTCTTCACCCCAGGGGTACCATTGGACCGGGTTAAAGGCATGCTGCAGCAGGTAAGGACTCCGTTCATCTATCAGCCGGTTGGGTTGTTCCCCTGCGGCCAGCCGATTATCTATCTGCCGCTGGATTGAGTTTTTCCCGCTCGTCGGGGATGTAGACGAAGCAGCGACCGGCAGAAGAATTATTGCCAGGACCAGCAGTGCGATGCAGCTCATGAGTTGTTCTCCTTAATGTGCCGTGCAACTATATGCTACAAACTGGTGGCCATCAGCTCAAATGTCAAACGGTACCTGCAACGATTTATTGAAAGGGAAGTGGATGCGGCAAAAGAGGACGGGGGCAGGCTTTGATTCTGCAGATCGCAGCAAACGACAGCTGAAATGGTATGCGGCTACCCGGGGAGGTACCGCCTCACCTGCCGACCCCGACATTTCTGGTCTTCAGGTTTTTGAAGAAAACATCATCGCCACTTTCTCCCGCCTGGTGCTTTACCACATTCTCTCTCGTTGTTTCGAGGATCATGGCGTCCAGGTCGTTGACGGTGAGGATGATCCGCAGGTCCCGGATGCCTCGCGGGAGCCTCGGTTCCAGATAGGCAAAAACAAAGGCACTGGCACCATAGATGGCCGCGGGGGAGACATTGACCGGTGTTTTTGTCCTGACTTCCAGAATACCTCCCTCCAGCACATCCACCCGGACATCTTCCAGGCCCAGATCGTTTTCAAGCGCCAGGGCCAGGTCCACCCGGCTTATCGGGTCCAGCGCCGGCTGGTCGGGTTGCCCGGCCTGGTCCGTCGGAATGGCAGAGAGCGAGAAGAATGACAGGAGACTGACGAGCAGAAGGATTCCGGCCATTTTACCTGTGGCATAGGACAGACGAAGCGCCTCTTTCTTCGTATAGCGGGTGAAGCCGAACCAAACAATCAGGTTTACCCAGAACCACGGGCCGAAGTATCCGCCAGCCGCCATGATGAACAGAACAAAAAAACCAAGTGCCAGGGAAAGAAAATGCAGCAGCCGACCTTTCCGGCTGGCTTTTCCCTTACTGTCTTTCGGGTGCTCGGCAGCCGGAGCGACCGGCCCGGCACTCCTGGCTTTGAGTTGGACAAGGTCTTTTTCACGGTCGTAGACATCATCCATCAGTGCCTCAACAGGCCGCTGGGAGGCCTCGCCTTGCCAGGAAACGGAACCGCTGCGAAACAGGCCGAGTTTCCGTAAAATAGCTGAAATCTTCATATCAGTGCGGTTTGCGATTCAACCAGGTTATTTTGACATTCCCTTTTCAAAGATAACAAAAATATTGTCGTCGACTTTTTTCTGGATGGTTTCAATACCTGGCTTCTCGGGCAGGTCCAGGTACTCGTTCTGCCATCCCCGAGGGTAACTCTTTTTGAAATCCTGTTTAAACTCTCTGAGCTGCTGGGTATATGCTCTGATGTTGGTAAAAGCCTTATTCGATTCCATGCCCTCCGAGGTGGCGTCGAAATCATTAGCCGCGGACCGGTTGCCCCAGAATCTCATGTAGTCGGATCCCATGTGCTCAAATTTCATAGCCCCTGATGCTTCGACCAGGCGGAGGTGGTTCATCCTGAGCATTTCTTCATAGGAGGCGATCTTCCCCTTGAGTTCTTTCTCGTTCTCGGCTCTGGCAAGATATTTCTCTTTATCTATCCCCTTTTTGACCTTTCCTGTTTCTGTGGCCTCTTTGACTTCCACATGCCATTGCTGCAACTGTTTTAAATATTCCCGGTCGACATACTTTTCTGCAGCGACCTCGATAATACCTTTTCCCCCCAGTGAGACTTCCGTGGTATCCGCATTGCCAAAATTGCCCAGGGTCATCAGCTGTTCTTCCGCTTCCCTTTTTTTCCCGGGGGATGCCATTTGCAGACTGTCTGCTATGGTTTTCACAAGGATGGGCGAATCAGTGGTGCTGATGCCCCGGTAGACGTCTGTTCCAGGCACGTTCGGAACATCAAATGGTTGCAGGGGAATCAACACTTTGTCTTCTGTCTTTTTAGCGGTCTCAGCTTGTATCTGCACATCGGCCCGTTGCCGGGATTCCGCTGCCGGCGGCAGGTCCTGTTTCTTTTCAGTGGAAGATTTACCAGCAATCCCGGCCTGGTTAGCTGCAGGCTGTTTTTCCTGCGTTGCGGCAACAGGCTTCTGCGCTGTATCGGTCCACCAGTTTGAGGAGACTGTCCCGCCTGAGGGCGCACGTTCCTTGCCCTTGCCTGATGCTCCTGTTGGCACGGCCCCTTCAGGCCGATTCACCTGCTGCTGGGCCTGTTGCCCGGGCCAGGGGGGGACCGGGGCCTGGTCTGCCTGCTCTTTTGTCAGACTTTTCTCGGCGGATTTTTGAAGGAACACATCAGCGATGTTGGCATCCTTTTTGATCACACCGTTGACCTGAATATCCTTTGCACCCGCACGCCGCTGATACGCCTCGGCACCGGCTTCGGTCATGAACACGGTTTTTCCGCCAACAGAGACGGCAATTTTCATGTCGCCGGTTCGCTCCGAGCTTGCATCGATGACCTCGGTTTGCTGATAGACCTGGTCTGGAGCACCAGGTGGTCTAATCCTTACCGAAAGATCACCCCCGGTCTTTTGTCCGTTTGATGAAGGTGTTGCTTCAGAAATGGGAGTGCCGGTCGAACGCTGCTCTGCCAGAGAATCCTCTGGTTTACCTGACTGCCCTTTAGACGGGGTTTTATCTGCTGTCTGTTGAGGAGAAACATCCGGCACACATTTGTTTGCAGCGGTATCTTCATGGTATCCGGAAGCACATTCACAGTCTCCTTTGGCAGGACTCCAGCGGGCATTGAACGTGGCGCAGGCGGCTGACAGGGAGACGCATTTTCCGTTTATGTTGCCGAATCCGTCGTTGCAGAAACAGTCAGACCCTTCCGCGTGGCTGTTTGGCGGGCACTCGGTCAATTCCGCCAGGGGACGGCAGGATGATCCGTCTTTGCTGCCATACCCGGGCGAACACTTGCACTCGGTCCCGTTCCAGCTGCTGTTTGGCGGGCACTCGGTCAATTCCGCCAGGGGACGGCAGGATGATCCGTCTCTGCTGCCGTACCCGGGAGAACATTTACACTGCGTGCCGTCCCAACTGCTGTTAGCAGGACAGCTCACCGTCAGTTCCCCGTTCTGGGCCGAGGCAGGGATACTAGCGAAACAACAGGTAAAAAGGAAGAACAGCCCGATTATGCACATCTTTTGTTTTCGCATCGTCTTCATGCCGCGAGTTTCGCTTTCAAAAGGAGGAGGGATCGACGTATCGCCATACCGTCAGGTTTGTCCGGTTCATCGATTTGTGTCCGGGTGATGAGCATGATTTTCTGCTCGATAAGAGCGTTCATTTTCTTGAGGAGAATGGGAGGAAGATGGCTCATTGCCGCGCAGTCCAGTTTCCGGAGATTAACCATTATTGCATGATAACCAGATGCATAGAAGATAGCATGAATGAAAAACCGTTGTCAAATGCTGCTCACCCGGCATGAGGTCTTATAACCGGATAATGCCAGCATATCGTGGATGATCCGGCAGAAATTTGTCGAAAAGGGCTTTTGGGGGGAGATTCGAAGGAAGTGATGGTTTGTCACCTCATGATATATTTGCAGAAATTCGATGGATGCGATATTTTTAAAAGATAAGGTTTCAGTGCCTGGTTTCGTCCATCATTAAACAGGAAGGGGGGGGAGATGACATTTTGCCACCGATGTGGGACCGATGTCCAGCCCGATGATTTTTTCTGCACCAAATGCGGCGAGAAGAAAAGAACTGCTCAGCAAGCACCGGAGGCTGTCAGCCCAGTTATTGGAGAGCAGGCTCCGGTTCAGGATCTGCATTACAAAGGCGTAGGGATCAGATTCGTCGCCCAGCTTGTTGATGGCGCAATCTGCCTGCTGCTTTTGTTTGTTATAGGATCAACGGTAGCACCGATGGTTGGCGGAACGACTTCTGACGGGTTTGAGTTGACCGGGGCTCCCGCCGTTGTTGTTCAGGTTTTGACCGGTCTTTTTTCGATTCTCTATTTTTCATTCCTCGAAGCCTACTGGAATGGTCAGACCCTTGGGAAAAAAATAACCGGTATTCAGGTTCTTAATCAGGACGGCACCTCCATTGACCTTTCAACGGCTCTTATTCGCAACATTCTCAGGATAGTCGATGCCTTCGGTTTTTATCTCGTTGCGGCAATTTCCGTGTGGATGTCCCCGCGGAAACAACGTATCGGCGATCGGGTTGCCGGAACATGTGTTGTGAAAAAAACGCGTATGTCATCACCGTAAAAAAAAAGAAGAAACAACAGATATTGCTTATTTATTTCAGTTGTTTGTGATAAATCAGCATGAGTGGAGATAAGCGGTGCCTACTTATAAACCTACATTGAAGATCGTTTTTGTGGTGATGCTTGCCGGTCTGTATCTTTTTGTCGGAGAGGGCAGCTCTGTCCAGGCACAGGGCATTCAGAAACCATCACCCTTTGCCCTGCCGGCTGAAAAAGGAGAACAGCGTTTACAGACCCAGATGGGCAGTTCCGCATCCTCTTCTGTTTTTCGTCTTCCCGATAAAAAAGAAATGAAACAGGAATCCCCGTTTGCACTGCCGGGAACGGGTGAAGATTCACCTGCCGGAATGGATCCAGCGCCGAGAGAATTACCAGATCAGCCTGCAGAACTTTTCAGGGAAGCTACGGCAGCTGCCAGACAGGGTCGCTACGAAGAAGCAGGGAAAATGTACACGCGGTTGCTGCAGATTGATCCAACGAACGTCAAGGCCATGAATAATCTCGGACTGGTCCTGAAAAAACTCGGCAGAAACGAGGAAGCCCTGCAGGCATACCGTTATGCGATTCAGACGGATAGTTCCTACCCGCTTACCTACAAAAACATCGGCGTTCTTCTTGAAGAGATGCATGACAAAAATGGTGCCATACAGGCCTATGAAACATATATCGGGCTCGCTCCGGAGGCTAAGGATGCAGCAGCGGTTCAGCAACGGATGAACTGGCTTTCTCAATAACCGGACTTTGAGGTATTCATGAAAAGATGTCTACAGGTAATTGGTCCATTTGCCGTTATCCTGCTCCTGGCGACGAGCTGCAATCAGCAGATGACCACCCAGCAGACTGACAGGCAGATGAAGCCGCCGGAGATCAGGAGATATGTCAGTGTTGCGGCACTTAACCTCCGGGAATGCCCGGGTTCAGCGTGCAGGATCATACGGGTGCTGGAACAGGGGGACAGCGGACTGGTGATTGGTGAAGATTCGGGATGGGTGGAAATGTTGATAGACCGCAGTGATACAAAGGGCTGGGTTGCCGGGAAATACCTGTCAGAACAGCCGGTTGCCAGGCCGGAACGCAACAAGTCCAACGGGCGGGGAAAAAACCCTCAACCGCCCTTGCCGGAGGAAACGTTTGCTGAGCCTCAGAAAGTCGTACCTCCGCCCTTGCAGGAGGAACTGGCCGGACCTGAAGCTGATAAGGCACCAGGGGCAAAGACGGCCATTTCAGAAGAATTTGCCGATTAACGCAATCAGGATCCTGGTTTAAAGAGTTGCGTGGTATCGATCATATGCTGGAATAAGTCAACTTTTTGCTGGTAGATATCCCGCGGGGCTGCATAACTGATAAGCAGCAGATATGGTTCGTGCTCAACCCCTAGCTGTGTATGCCCAAATTCTACCGCTTGTTTTCTACTGTTTGTAGCCGGATAGGTGGCAAGGAAGAAAGGTGCAGCCTTTCCTGCTAGATCAATCTGGTCTTTCTTTACGATTTCTGCCTGGGGTATCTTCGATACCTGGTTGACGAGCTCGATCATCTGT
>JAHEMX010000075.1 GCA_024643445.1 Desulfobulbaceae bacterium
TAAAACGCTTTTTTTGCCTATATAATGCAATAAAAATTCATATTTAAACGAGGTCATATGTTCGAAAAAGGAATTGAGGCATTCCTGGCCGTCGCATCCTGCCACAGCATTGCCGGGGCAGCACAATTGCTCAATTTAACTCATTCGGCTGTAAGCCGCCGGCTACGGAGTCTTGAGGAAGAATTCGACATGATTCTGATAGATCGGCAGAAGGGGGTGCGTAGAAGCAAATTAACGGAATCAGGAGAAAAATTCTTCCCAATTGCAGAGCGATGGAGCCAGCTCTGGCGCGAAATACACAATGTGAAAACCAGTGTGGAATCACTATCGCTGGAGATAGGCTGCGTGGATAGTGTCAATACCTATATCATGCCGCCTCTTTACAAGGCTCTGCAAAATTACGGGCAATCGGTAAATCTGAGAATACAGGTCAATCCTTCACTCGTGCTGTATGACAAAATGGTACGCAGGGATCTGGATGTGTCCTTCGTGGTGCAGGAAATACGTAATCAGCATCTCGAGGTAACACCGTTTTTCAGCGAGAGAATGCATGTAGTCCGCCTTCGTCACGGACATTCATTATTGCCGGTGGTCAAGGCGTCAGAACTGGAACCGGAATATGAATTTTGCATAAGATGGAGCCCGGCCCATCAATTATGGCATGATCGAATCTGGGATCCGTTTCGAAAGGCGAAAATTGAGCTCGACACGGTAACACTGATCCAGGAACTGATCGATGACCCCCGCCACTGGGCGATCATTCCAAATTCAGTGGTGGGTTTCTTCCGAACCAACGGGAATCTCGTCATTCAGGATCTCGATCCTCCGCCGCCGGACCGGATCACTTATATGGTAACCCATCGCTTCCCCCGAATCGGCGCCCGACAGGGGCTGGAAATCCTCAAAAAACTGTCGGAAGATCTGTCTTGGCAGTCCCGACCTGACGCGGGGCAACACAGATCTTTTATTCGGTAAATTTCGACTTCCTCATCGCTGCCTCCTCCTGTTTTTAGGCGACTGCGGATTCACCGGATCTCTCTTCTTTTTGACGGTATCTTTTTCCGGGAGGACGTCACTCTCCTAAAGGTGTAACAGATCATTGGAGAAAGGAACAAAACGGTATAGAATACACTCGTTGTTTCCGTCTATCCGGTCCTTACGACTCCCTGCCGACAGATCGGCGGGCAGGCAGCCCGGCCAAAAGACAGTCCCAGGCAGGAGATACAGCCATGTGGCGCCACCTCTTTCGTAACAAGAAGAATCAGCCAGTGATTGGGGCGCAGGAAATCGATATCTGGCGGGTCAAGGCCCTGTTCAACAATTTCAGAAAGATCCTGCAGCTCAACACCCTGGTATTTGAACAGATCGCCGCCATGGACCGCGCCCTCGGGGGAGAATATATCTTCGACCAGAGCTTTCTGGAAGAATCAGTCCGTACCATTGCCAGTCATGTGCACCATGTTACGTATAATCTCAATGCCCTGACCAATAACGGTTATATCCCGCTGTATGACCGGTATCAGGATATCCGGGTTATTCTCGACGATATCCTGGCCGGCAACACCAAAGCGCTCTCCTGTCCTCCGGTTCTGCCTCTTGATTCCCTGAGCTGGGAGCTTGAACCGCTGGTAGGCATCGATCTTGTCTGCCTTGCTGAGTTGCGCCACCACCCCGGGATCAAGGCACGTGACGGCCTGGTAATCTCCAGTGATGCCACCCGGGCTGTATTGAATAACACAAGCTCCGCGGCCCCTTCCGCAACAGAGATGTCCTTCGATCTGGTGACAGAGGGACTGGACAGCGCTCTGCAGCCAATGCTGGCGGAGCATTTCCGACCCCTGCTGTCAATATCTGCTACCCGTCTCGATGGCCTGTCGGCGGAGGTGCGGGATCTTGGCGAGTTTCTGCTCAAGGAGGACACCAATGGCAGCCTGGTCCTGCTAGCGGAGGAGGCCCTGCCACTTGAACAGGCGACCGGCAGCCCCAGTCCGAGCTCTCCATCACCGCGTGAAACCATTGGCAGGAGCCGGCTCGAAAGTTCCCGTGAAGATCTTTTTCTGAAAGGGATAATCCGTATCATCGCCATCGCCGCGGAGCGATGTTACACGCTTTACCCGGATACCGAGCCAAATTTTGCCCTCTATCTCCGGCCCGCATCCAATGCTCTCGCGCGCGGAACCATCACAACCAGGGCCGCCATCAAGTCGGCCACACCGCTGCTGACTGTCACTTCGTGGATTCCCGGCAACAGGCAGGAGATGGATATCCACCAGCTGCGACGGGTTTTTCCCTTTGATTTCGTCTCTTCCACGGTGACGCCGAAGATCATGGATCTCCCGTTCCCCGATGGTATGCAGGCCACTGGCATCACTCAGGAATATCGGCAATTCAGACGTGGTTCCGCAACCATCCTGCCCCGGGAAATCCAGGCGCTTGCAGAAACGGCGATGACGCTGGAAAGGATCATGGGCGTCCCCGTGATCATGCATTGGGAATATCTGGAGAGTGGCAGATTCGTGGTTACCAGGCTTTTTCCCTTCCTGGAAAAACCTGCGAAGCCAACTGCCATTGAACTTGAGCGGGAAATGAAGAACGCCGCCATCCTTGGCGAGGGTGGCCAGGTTGTCCAGTCCGGTGTTGCCGCCGGTATCGTATTCCATGTGACCCAGGACACCAACCTCAACGATTTTCCCATCGGTGGTGTAGCCGTTGCGCCAATTGCCGCCCCGCAGCTCACGCCTATTCTCCACCGGGCCTCGGCTGTCCTCACTGAACATGGCAACCCCATCGGCCACCTCGCTACGGTGGCCCGGGAGGCCAGCCTGCCCGCCGTGTTCGGCATTCCCGGCATTCTTGGAAAGCTGCCCAACGGTACAGAGGTGACGGTGGATGCCGGTCAGGGCCGTGTCTACGAGGGCGTGCTTAACCATCTTCTGCAGCAGGGTAAAAGTGAAACCAGTTTCTCTCCGATCGATCCTGAATATCGGGTCCTGCGCCGGCTGTTGCGGTTCATCTCTCCACTCAAGCTGGTCAATCCTGATGACCCGAATTTTTCTGCGCAGAACTGCCGTTCCTTTCATGATATCATTCATTTCTGTCATGAAATGGCGGTCGATGAGCTGGCCCATTTCCAGGAACGTCGACCGGGGCTGAGGGGCATTCGTACCACCCGGCTGCATCTGCCGGTGCAGATGGGTATCAATCTGCTGGATGTCGGCGGTGGATTGCCGGATAAACCGGAAGAGCATCTGGGTCCCGCCGATATTCTTTCGGAGCCGTTCGCCATTTTCCTGGACGGGCTGCTGCATCCCCAGGCCGCAGGTGATGAGCTGCCTACACTCGGCATACGGGATATCATTTCTGCCATCCCCAGGACCTCCGGAATCGGCAGCGTATCTCCCGAGATGTCCGTTGACAACCTGGCTATCCTCAGCCAGGAATATATGAACCTGAGTCTGCGGCTGGGCTACCATTTCAGTGTCATTGACGCCCACCTGGCAAGCGACCGGCACCGCAACTATATCTACTTCCGGTTTATCGGCGGACTCGCCGATCAGGCCAGACGCGCGAGACGGGCACTCTTCATCAGCGACGTGCTGGGAGCGATGGACTTCAAGGTCTTCTGGAAAGGGGACCTGGTTGTCGGCCGCATGAAATTTGAGGAAAAGGACGTCCTGCGCTCGGCCCTTTTTGTTCTCGGCGCCCTGACCGCTTATTCTCGGCAACGGGATACCAGCCTCTACAGCGATGAGCTGGGCAGGGAACTCTTTGATCGATTTGCCGATGCGTTTCTCCTGCCCTTCGGCAAGAATTCGGCGACATACCGCAGCCTGCGCAGCAGAGCGCAGCCAAATCCAGCAGTCAGGATGAGGAAATTACCGGTATTCAGCTCTCCAGCTCAGCACTCGGGAGAAGAGTCATGAAACTGGTTAATCCTCTCAGAAAAGCCATTGATGCCTTCCAGAACCATAAGCAGCAGAAGGAGGCGTTCGCCATCCATAACCTCAAGGCGCGCTATCATGCGTTCCGAATTTTTCTTGAAAACAACGGTATAGCCCTGGAGCATATCGCCCGAATAGATACCAAGCTGATCCGGGGAGAAACCGATGAGGTACGAAGCCTGACAGAAGCACTGATCAGCACCACCGCCGAGCTGGTCGACGGCCTCAACCTCCTGTCAAACGATGCCCACGTTTCCCTCTACCGGTTTCATGGTCAGCTGGCGGAAGAGACCCTCGTGCGCCTCGACGCCCTGCAGGATACAAGACGGGAGGATTATTGTATTCCGCTGGACACCCTGCGCCGGGACGCGGCAGGAACTTCCGGCATAAAAGCAGCCAACCTGGCCCGACTGCGACGCCTGACCCTGCCAGTTCCCGATGGCTTTGTCTGCACAACTGCCGGAACCAGGCGCTTTCTGTCCATGGACAAGCTTGCTGCGGATATCCGCAGACTGATGCGGGATATGGAACGCGGGCAGAGAGATTTTAACCTCTCCGCAGACCATATCTGCAGAAGGATTCTCGATGCGCCGCTTCCGGACGATCTGGCCCGGGATCTGGAAAACAACTACCGGCTCCTCGAAGAAAGGGCAGGGCGGCAGCACGGGCAAACATCACCTCTTGCCATCTCCGTGCGCAGCAGCGGGGCATCCGAGGATGGGGTGAAACACTCTTTTGCCGGACAGTATACCTCGATCCTCAATGTTATCGGCCGCCAACCACTCCTGGTGGCCTACAAGGAGGTTATCGCCAGTGGCTTCAGCGCCAGAGCCATCTCCTATCGTTTGAATGCGGGTCTTCCCCCCCTTGATTTTGACCTCGCTGTTCTCTGCCAGGTTATGGTGGATGTCGATTGCGCCGGCGTGCTTTTTACCGTCGACCCCTCGGAACCGGGAAACGGCAGGATGCTGATCAGCTGTGTGCCGGGTCTCGGCACCCAGGCGGTAGGCGGCTCAACACCTGCGGATCTCTACCGCCCGCTGCGCTCAGTCCTGCCCAATGAACCAGATACTATCCCACAAGCGGGGAAAGCGAAATTCCATGACATCAGCAACATCGAGAAAAAGATCATGGACCAGGCCGAGATAGGGGAGAAAACCGTCCGGGAGGTGGCAAAAAAAGAGGGTGGCGTCAAACTGGAGCAACTTGCTGCCGCCGAAGCCGGCCAACCGCTGCTGGAAGTGGCTACCATCTATGAACTGATGCAGTATGGGCAGCTCCTGGAAAACATCTGGGGCATGGCCCAGGATATTGAATGGGCCTTTTCACGCACCTCCGGATTGTCGCTTCTCCAGTCACGGCCGCTCAGGCTCGCCTCCAAGGGCCGCCGCAATCCATCCCACGATACAGCGAAGCGGTTGCTCTCCGGCACCTGTGCCTCCTCCGGAACGATCATCGGCTGCGTGCGCATTGCGCTTTCCCTGGCGGATCTGATGGTCCTTGAAAGGGATGAACACAAGGTGCTTGGACAACAGCCGACCATCCTCGTTCTCTCCCAGAGCATCGTCGATGCCTCTCACCTCTTTGCCCAATGCTATGGTGCCATTGTCGATATCGGCAACCCGACGGATCACCTTTCCTGTGTCGCAAGAGAACTCGGAATCCCGATGCTTACCGGTACCCGTCATGCCTCGACGACCCTCGCCAATGACCAGTGGATCATTCTCGATGCCGATGACGGGACGGTGCGCGAGGCTCCGGACTCGGTGCGCGAGGCTGCCATCGAGGCCTTCAATAAGAACCGGGAGAGGGGCCGGGGCAGAACCACTGATCTGCTGACCAGTCTGCGGGCGGAGACCATTTCTCCGGAACGTGAAGCCCTGCGTAAACTGATTGTTCCTCTCAACCTGACAGATGCCTACGGTTCGACCTTTTCCCTGCTGGAATGCCGGTCCCTGCATGACATCATACGCTATTCCCATGAAATGGCGGTAATGGCGATGTTCGATACCGGTGATATGGTGATGGATTTCGCGGGCAACCTGCTGCGCCCCCTGCACATCGGCGTTCCTTTCTCCTTTCTGGTAATCGATCTCGGTGGAGGACTGTGCCGGACGGAAGAGAGCTTTCTGAGAAAGCAACTGGCTTTTCACAAGCCCCTGGGAAGAGAGGATATTCTCTCTATTCCCCTTGCTGCTCTCTGTGACGGACTGATGACTCCCGGGCTGAGCTGGCATTCTGCACCGGATGATGCGGCAATGGGCAAGATCATGTCTCAGACGCTGCTGCATGGTCGGGGACGACGGCCGGCCGGGTCTTTTAATTATGCGCTGGTAGCGAGGGATTATATCAATCTCAATGCCCGGGTTGAATTCCATTTTGCCATGCTGGATGCGATCTGCGGTCGGGATACCCATGCCAACTATATCCGGTTCCGCTTCAAGGGCGGGGGGGCAGGCCGGGAGCGGGGACACCGTCGGGCCCTTTTTCTCCAGCATGTTCTGGAAAGAAACGGGTTTTACACGACGGTTATCGAAGACCTTATCACGGCTACCCTGACAGGGGCAACCAAGGAAATTGTTCATGAGCGGCTCATCATGATCGGACGGTTACTGGGATTCAGCAGATTCCTGGACGGGGTGATGAGCGACGACAACGCCCCGGTTCTCCTGGCAGAGGAGTTTCTTGCGGGCAATTTCAGCACACGGGATACAGAAGGATTCTCAGGCGTGGAAAAAGCGGAGCGCGGGTAACTCTACTGCGGTCAGCATGTTGCCGTACACCGCGCCCGTATCGATGCAAATGCGGTCATTGAGAACCAGCGGTGAGGCAAAGGGAACATGCCCGAATACAATAATGGCATCGATGGCAGTCGCCTGGTCCTGGGCCAGTCGCCTGCTGGAAAGCAGCCCCGTTTCCATGACGTGTCTTTGCATCCTGTCCGCCGACTCCTCGAGGGGACAGTGGAGCAGATCCTCGTTAATATCGGCGTGAATGAAGAGATAGTTGCCCTGCTGATGAAAAAACTTCAGCGTATGCAGAAACTCCCGGTGCTCAGGCGGGAAACAATCAAGCCCGATGAGTGAATTGACCCTGGCACCATAGCTCTCAACCGTAGCCTCGACCCCCATCTCCCGAAGCGCCCGCAGTGAGGCCACATGGCCGGTGGCACTGTATTCAAGCAGTTCCTGTTCGTGGTTGCCCTTCAGGAAGTGGATATCCGCACAGCTCTTTTGCAGCTCGAGCAGCAGATCGAGCACCCCTTTTGTGTCCGGTCCGCGGTTGATATAGTCCCCCAGAAAGATCAGCGTATCACGCTCCCGGTCGAAGGGAACGCGACCAAGCAGGGCGGCAAGCTGCCGGGCGCAGCCATGAACATCGCCAATGGCAAAGATCTTTCGCTGGGACACGTTCCTCTCTCCGGACAATCAGTTTCTTGCGGTCAACGGTTCCAAAGCAACCATCCGCCATGAATCCGTCCCTTATCCTGCCACAGAACCTATTTTGCCACAAGCGCCTATTTTCAGAACAAAATCCAGCGATACGGGCTGTATTTCCGGAATCAGCATTCCGTTTCTCTCAGGCAGACAAGCGGGCTAAACCGGGGACGCCTCCGATGAGAAAACAGGGAGTTTGCGGCATTCTTTAAATAGATGGTTCTTGCAGTTCCGACAGATCATCTCGTCCGCTTCAGGAATAATCTTTGCGATAGCGTCCTTGTGGCTGGCAAAGATATGATCTTTGCCGATACTATCAAGGTATCCTCCTCGCTCCAAAACGCTGTATGCCTGGGGCTGGAATTCACAGAGGTACAGACCTCCCCGTTGATTGCGCCGACGTCGTGCTTCCTGGGCCAGCAGTTCAGCACCAGCCACATCGATAAAATTAATCCCGCAGCCGAGAATCAGCACGTGGCGTTTTCGCATCAGACTTTTGTCGATATTGTACAGGTAATCGCTGACATGAGTGATGGCGCCGAAAAACAGCGCGCCATCAATACGGATAACCTTCAGATACTGACATTCAGACTCCGATTCAATGAGCACAGGACCGGAAGCATCGGTATTCGGCACGAGGTTGGCAATGCGCGGATGTGCGGTACGGTTCAGGTAGAGCAGAAGAGACAGCAATACCCCCGCGTAGATGGCAAATTCCAGGTCCAGGAAAAGCGTGGCCAGGAAGGTCACCAGCAGCACTGCCGTTTCCTCTCTGCTGGTTTTTATTATGGTCTTGATATGACCCACATCGATCAGGTGGTAGGCCACCATCAGGATGATTCCGCCCATGGCGGCAATGGGCAGATAGGCGGTAAGTGGTGCAACCAGCAACAGGATGAGAGCCAGTAGAATTGCCGAAAAAACCGCGGATAAAGGGGTAATCGCGCCGGCCTGATAGTTGAGTCCGGAGCGGGTAAAAGAACCTGAACCGGCATAGCTTGAAAAAAAGCTGCCGATGATATTGGACAGACCCTGGCCGATAAATTCCTGGTTGCCATCAATCGGCTGGTGAGATTTGGCAGCAATGGACCGGCCTATCGACAAGGCCTCGATAAGGCCGAGCAGTGCCACCGCAAGTGCCTTGGGTGCCAGCTCGCGAACGGTGATAAGAGAAAATTCCGGCATCGACAGCGGCGGCAATCTGGCCGGCATCTGGCCGACGAGGCTGAGACCGTGCTGACTGCCGTTGATGACAAGGCAGAGTACACTGCCGATGATCATGGCAAAGAGCATTCCCGGCCAGCGTGGTATTTTAGCTCGAAAAAATACCGCGGACAGGAGTGTGACCATGGCTACGGCAAAGACATAAAGATTGACCTGGTCCAGCATACCGAAGATCTTCAGCCAGACCTCGAGAAAATCATGACTGCCCGCCAATTCAAGCCCGAGTACATGCTTCAGCTGACTCGTGGCGATGAGAATGGCCGCACCAGAGGTAAAGCCGATGACAACGGAATGCGAGACAAAATTGACCAGGGTTCCCAGCCTGGCCAGGCCAAACACCAGCTGGTACACACCGGCCATGAGGGTCAAGGTCAGAACGAGCCGGATATACTCTGCAGAACCCGGTTCGGCAAAGGAACTGATCGAACTGAAGACGATGATGGAAATAGCCGTAGTCGGACCGGATATCAAATGCAGGGAAGATCCAAAAAGCGCCGCCACAATAGGGGTGATTATTGCCGTATAGAGTCCGTATTCCGGCGGAAGCCCGGCAATCATGGCAAAGGCCACACCTTGAGGAAGGACGATGACCGCCCCGGTCAATCCGGCCAGGAGGTCAGCCTTTAAGGTGTCCCAGCCGATAAAATTCCACCAGCGCAGAAACGGCAGCAGTCTGCGCCACCGGGACCTGGTTCCTGGCGGTTGTAGCTCTAGCTTATACCTGGTTGGCATGCTCTCGTACCCCTCAGTCTTCAACCATAAAGGGAACGACATTAACCTGAATGCTTTTCACCCCTTCAACCTTTTCGGCAAGACGCTTGACCTTTTTACTGATATTTTTTTCATCTGCCCGGGATCCGCGAACATTGATGAACACCTCGCCATTTCCGGAATCGACGACGACTTTTGGAAAGGCGGTCACGAGGGATGCCTCGACCTGGGCGGAGAGCGCTTCATCGGCAAGCATGCGCTGACTCTCGGGGGTACTTTTGAAACAGGGTTGTTCCACGGCATGAAGAATGATGGAAACGGCCTGATCAACGGTCATGTTGCCGATATGCAGGATCATGTCATAGAGCAGGGCATTCCAGGAGTCATGGCCAAAAATCTGCAGTCCCCATCGTCTCCGTTCATCATCATCGTTTACCAGCACCATGCGGGCCTCGTCTGCGGGGATGTTCTCGCGAATCATTTCCTCACGGACACGATCCTCGAGATTGGCGCTGATTCTGACCTTGAGAACGTGGGGAAACTGTTGCAGGAAAAAATGACTGCCCAAACCGTGAAAGACAACATTATCCCTCTGCAGATGGGTAAGGAGCGACGCTCGGAAAAAAGCGATGAACCGTTCCTTGCCTGAGGTAAAGCGGTCCAGAATGGTGGGTGCATCGTGAATGGCTCTCACCAGCTTTAACTCGGGAATATTGAATTGTTCTGATGCTTCAAGGATGATCTCCCGCGATATACACTCATAATTGAGTGCCCGGGCCAGTTTTTCGGCTACTTCCTTGCCCCGGCTGTAAGAACCTCTTGATATGGTAATAATTGACATAGTGGTTTTCTCCGCATTCCATTGCCGTCAATTCTCAGAGAGAAATAGCGGCAACGGTGCATTCCCTTTTCCCAGGGAACTTCCGTTGAATATATCGATTATCCGAAGCGCGATTCAATGTCAAACCTCCTCTTTAGATTTTTTGGTAGGAAGTGTACCTGAGGGAGTTTGATCAACCGGGGTGACCTCATTTCCGATACTATAAGGTAATCACCATCGAATACCATAAATAGCTTTGATCCGAACAGGTTTGTAAGTATTTCATAATATTCTTTAGTTCTTTTTATTGCAAGACATTACTCGCAACTCCGCTTACTTCCGGGTGCCTGATCGCAAAGAGCAATGGAAGTTGTGCCGGGGGAAAATAGGGGGACAGTATACTTAACTCCTGGTATCCGTATTCTTCTTTAGATTCTCCAATCGTTCATTAATGATCATGGATTCAGCAAGGGGATGAGAATTAAGTATACTGTCCCCCTATCTGTTTAGCAGGGCAGCTCAAAGAATAACTGAGCAGGTTTCTAGGGCTCTTTTTTGCACCGCTTTAACAGCCAATTCCTAGAACCAGCCTTTTCCTGCCATCATTCTCAGTGGACCCTGTTCAGTAGTCCAAAAGAAATAGTGCGGTCACTTATTATCCAGCCAGCGCAGCTCATACAGATCGGTTCGCCGATTCTCGAAATTTCGTAAGCTTCCCTGGGACCGTATCTCTTTAATCAAATCCAGATCAAGATTTGCAATTAAGGTTGTCTCGATACCTGGTGTCGCCTCAGAGGCGATCGAATCGTGGGGGCACGAAAAATCGGATGGAGTGAAGATTGCCGACTGGGAATATTGGATACCCATGGTTTCGACTTTCGGGATATTGCCAACGCTCCCGGAAATGGCAACATAGCACTCGTTTTCAATTGCCCTGGCCTGAGCACAGCGTCGAACCCTGAGGTAGCCGGTCTTGGTATCGGTCCAGAACGGA